>DATLIL010000530.1:0-11635 GCA_035539475.1 Polyangiaceae bacterium | reverse complement strand
TGTCAGCGCCTCCGCTGGCGCGACGGCGTGGATCAGCGCCGCCACTTGTTCGTCGCCGAGCGTTGCGTCGGCCATCACGGGAACACCGGCGACGTGTCCGCGAAAGTGCACTTCGGCTGCGTTGATGCCGACCAGCGCGGCGATCTGCATCTTGCCCGAGAACCGCCCCTGGCCATCCCCGACGCCGGGCAGATTGCGCGCTTCGAGCTCGCTCCGCGCGACGTCGATCGTCGTCGCGCTGTCGTCGACGTGCAGCGTGCCTGCCAGACGCGCAACCTCTGCATCGAGCGGCGGCAGGGTTCCGAGCGCGCCGTGCACCCAGGCGTGGTCGACCTCGATGTCTGCGAGCGTGACCACCGTCTGCTGCGCCGACGGCGGGCCTGTGCTCGGGTGACGCGGCAAGAATGTCGTGGCCAGCGTCGGCGTGCCGCTGCCATCGTCGCGCAGCGTGACGTCGGCGTGATCGAGCGCCACGTGGTCGATGCGGATCACGAGCGGGTTCGGCTTGCGGACCAGGAGGTCCCAGACCAGCTGCGGCCAGGGCATCGACACCCGCGCGCCGTGCACTTCGACCACCTGCTGGCCGGCGTCGTCGAAGGCCCGCGCGTGCACGCCGGAGACGCCGTTCCAGCCGATGGTACCGATGTGCTCGATCGAGAGCCGGCCGGCGAACGTCTGCGCCAGCGCCGCATTGGTGCGCGCCGCCACGAAGGCGCGGACGGGCGGCAGATTGACACACGCCAGCAGCAATAGAAGCAGCCCCAGCAGGGCCAGCAGCGCGTAGCCCAGGCCCTTGCCGAGCCTGCGAGCGACGCGCACGCCACGCCGGGCGCCGCGCGTTTCGCGTGACCTCATCAGTACGACTCGCCGATACCGAAGGACAATGCAATGGGCAGGCCGAAGGTCGTGGTCAGCTCTGCCTTCTCGTCAGGGCTGTCGGGGGCTTGCAGGCCCGGCACTCGGTAGCCGGCGTCGAAGCGGATCGGTCCCACCTGCGTGTCGTAGCGAATGCCGACGCCGAGGCTCAGGTGCGGCCGATCGAAACGCAGATCGACCTCGCCCGCCGAGACGTCGCCGGTGTCCACGAATATGGCGCCGAACATCGGCCTGGCGATCGCGTAGCGCAGCTCGACGGAAGCTTCCCACAGCGTCAGCCCGCCGAGCGGCAGGTCGCAGCTTCCGGCCTCGAACTCGGGGCTGTTCGGATTGCAGGTCACGAATAGCTGACCCTCCGACTGATTCGGGTTGTAAAACGGCACGACGCCGTGCGGGCCGATCTCGCGCGGCCCGTAGCCGCGGTTCGAGCCCGTGCCGCCGCCGAAGAACCCGCGCAAGAACATGATCTGAACGTCTCGCACCCACTCGGCACGGCTCGCGTCGCCGGGGATACCGAAGAAGGCGTTGGGCAACAGCGTTTCGCCGTAGTTGTCCGGGAAGAGGAATCCGACCGAGGTGCGCAGCGCCAGCGTCAGGTCTTCGTCGTTCAGCGGCACGTAGCCGCGCGCCTCGGGCTGGATCCTGAGGTCCTTGGCGTCGCCGCCGAAGCCAGCGACTTGCAGCGTATTGAGCAGGTACACGCCCTTGTGGGGGTGGACGCGATCGTCGCGCAGGTCGAGCGTGGTCAAGAGCTCCGGGTACGAGACCATCACGGTGTGCAGGTCCGGATCTCGTTCGCCCACGTACATGAACGGCGAATTGAGCTGCAGGTTGTGCGACAGCGCGCCGTATAGCCTCCACAACGAGCGGTCGAGGCCGACGCCCACGCGCCCGTCGCGGTAGCCCAGGATCGGCGCCTCGGGGTCGACGTCGGTCGAGAGCAGCACCGGGTACATGCTGAGCTCGCCGCGCACGAAGGCGTTGGTGCGCGCCTCCAGGAACCCCGGCTGGCGGAACTCACTGCGCACGCGCACCTGCGGCAGAAAACGCTCGGGCTTCTGGAACGACGGGATCCGCGTGGGGTAGAGCACGACGCCGGGCGTGAGCTCGAGCTGCAGCTTGCGCAAGCCGCCCAGGAAGTTGCGGCTCTCCCAGCCCGCCGTGACGTGAAGGTCGGTCTTGATCACGTCGATCTGCATGCCGCCGCCGAGGTGCAGCGCGCGCAGCTTGGCAGGCTCGACCTTGACGAGCAGCGGAACGCGCTCGGGTTGTTTGCCGTCGGCCGAAGACAGATCCGGCTGGATATCCACCGAGCCGAAGACGCCGAGGTTGAGCAGCGCTCGCTTGGCCTCGTCGAGGTCGGCAGTCGAGTAGAGGTCGCCGGCGCGGATATCGAGCGCGCGCCGCACCGGCGGCTCCGGCAGATCGCCCAGCCCCTCGATCGTCACCTGGCCGAAGCGCGCCACGCGCCCGGGAACGACCCAGAAGCCCACGGCCGCCGAGTGGCGCGGCATGTCGACGTCGGCGGAGCGCTTCACCTCGGCGTAGGCGTAGCCGCGGTCGGTGAGCGCTTTCTTCAGGCTCTCCTCGGCCGTAGCAAAGCTCTCCTCCTCGAAAGGCTTGCCGATGACGAGCGCGTCGTCGACGGCCGTGCGGGCGCGCTCGATCTCGCGTTTGGGCAGGTCGCTCACGCCGTGAATGTCGACGCGGCGCAGGATGACCGGTTCACCCTCCTCGACCAGGATCTCGACGCGGACGTGGTTCTTGGCCGTGGGGTACACCCGGCCGGCGCGGGCCCGAGCCTCGTAGTAGCCGCGAGCGCGGTAGAAGCGCTCGATGCGCTGCAGATCCCGCTCCAGGACGTGGCGGTTGAACAGCTCATAGTCGTAGAACAGGCCGCGCGCGATGCCGAGAAAACGCGGCGTCTCCTTGGTGGCCATGCGCTTGGCGAGCTCTTTGGAGCCGAGCTCGTCGTTGCCGTCGAACTTGATTCGGTCCACGGCGATTCGGCCCTTGGGGACGGCCGCGCACGCCGCCATGCCCAGGGCTAGGGCGATCAGCGTGAGTCGGGGAAATCGCCGCAGCGCCGGCTCCATGTGGTCCGGTGCGATCTGCAAGCTGCACACCATCCCCGAGGCTGGCGTAGGCGATGCATGATCCAGGGACGTGCCCAGGTCCGTGCTGGCCGTTTTCGTATTGCTGGCCGGTTGCGGCTCGACCGTGCCCGAGCCGGTAACGGCGCAGCAACCGCCCACGATCTATGCCCCGGTGCCGTATCCCCCGCCGGCGGCGTTCGTGGAGCTCGTGCCCAAGGCTCCGAACAAGGAGGCCGTCTGGATCGACGGTTCCTGGACGTGGCATGGCGTGCGCTACGTCTGGCGCCGCGGCGGCTGGGTGAAACCTCCCGCCGGCGGACACTACGCTCCGTGGAAGATCTCCTATCGAACGGACGGAACGGTCTGGTTCGCGCCCGCCGGCTGGTTCGATCAGAACGGTCGCAAGCTGTCGGACCCCGACGTCATCGTTTCCGCCGGTACACCCGCGAACGAGCTCACCAGCGAGGAGATGCAGTCGGGGCAGTAGTGTGGCGATATTGCCGAGCGTGTCATTCGCGGCATCGGGATCTCGCCCATTTGAACCCGCCGCGAACCGTTCGAAGCTTGCGCCTGCATGCGAGCATCGATCCCCGCATGGCTCGTTGCCAGTGCCCTTGCGGTGTGCTCGCTCGCCAGTGCCGCCGAGCCCGCGGCAGTGAAGGAAAAGCCGCCGGCGCTCGGCTGGGATTTCAATGGTGTCTGGCTGACGCCGGTGATCGCGCCGGCCTACACGCCCGAGCTCGAGCTCTTCGTCTCCGCGGGGGGAATGGTGAGCTGGAAGAACGATCCCAGGAGCCCGCGCTCGTCGTTTCCTGCCAGCATCGGCTACAGCACGACGGGCGCCGTCGTCTACTCGGGCTTCTTGAAGAGCTACTGGTTCGCTGATCGCCTGCGCCTCGACCTCGACAGTTGGTACAAGGACATGCCCGACGACTACTTCGGCGTCGGCTACGACGAGGGCAAGAACACGCCGCTCGGCGACGACACCACCGCTTACCACCGTAACTGGTGGCAACTGAAGATGACGGTCCTGAACCGGATCTTTGGGTCCTTGTTCCTCGGTCTGATGCTGGACGGGAACCACACCGTCGCCAGTGACATGAATCCCAAGATGGCCGCCGATCCGCACGTCGTCGCGGACGGCCCCGACAACCTGAACTTCGGTGCTGGCCCGGCAATCCGTTACGACAGCCGCGATTTTCCGCAGAACGCGTACAGCGGCACGTTCTTGCAGCTCACCTATCTCACGTACGTGAGCTATTTCGGTAACCACCTCGGTTACCGCATCCTCGACATCGACTACCGCCACTACATCACCGTTCCGCGTCGAGGTAGCACGCTGACGTGGACGCTGCGCTGGCGCCGCGGCCTCGGCGAGGTGCCCTGGGCCGAGCTCAGCGTGCTCGGCTCGTCCACGGATCTGCGCGGCTATCGCGCCGGCCGCTACCGGGAGCAGACCGTCGGCTACGCCATCGTCGAGCACCGCTACATGTTTTCCAAGGGCGAGAATCCGGACGGCAGCGTCAAGCTCAGTCGCCACGGCGTCGTCGGCTGGGTCGGCGCCGGAGTGCTCGGCGAGGGCCTGATCGTACCCGACGGCTGGCTGCCGAACGCCGGCGTGGGCTATCGCTTCGAAGTGCAGGAGCGCCTGAACGCGCGCTTCGACTTCGGCGTCGGTCGCGAGTCACAGGGCGTCTACTTCGCGTTCACCGAATCGTACTAGTGCGGAGCAAACGATGAACCATCTAGCGCGCTTGATTCTGTTGGGTTCGACACTGACTGCTACCGCGAACGCGCAGGGGACGCAGCGGCAGCCGGTGTTCGAGCTGGATCCCATTGCCGACAGCGTGTTCCTCGGCGGGACGTTGCTGGTAGCAGCGACCAGCGAGGCCATCATCGGAACCGGTGAAATCGAGGCGCAGCTTCCCGACGACGAAGCCGAGCTCCTGAAAATCGATCGCTGGGCGGCGGAGAAGGACTCCGCGGCGCTGAAGGGCGCGCAAGCCAGCGACACGGGCGTGCTGGTGATCGCCAGCTGGGCCATCGTGGATACGACGCTGGCCGGATTCAAGCAGCGGCCCGACTCCGCGCTGACGTACGGGACCCTCTATCTGGAGAGCGCGATCACGACCTGGTGCATCTCCAATCTCTTCAAGATGGCGGTACGGCGGCCGCGGCCACGCGCCTACATCGAGCTTCGTGAAAAGGGCTCGGTGAGCGACGAGACTCAAGAAGCGCTGTCGTTCTACTCGCTCCACACCGCCATGGCCGCCAGCGTGGCGTCGACGGCGACTTACCTGGCGTGGACGCGCCCGGGCCCAGCGTGGGAAAAGTGGCTCGTGCTCGGTGGCGCCGTTACGGCCACCTCCGTCGTCGGTGTCGGTCGCATGCTGTCTGCCGCCCACTTCACCACGGACGTCATCGCCGGACTCGGGGCGGGCGTTGCCATCGGCACGCTGGTTCCGCACGTCCATCGCATCGCGCCCGTGACCATCTCGTCGACGGTCGACTCGCACGGCGGAACCGTTGGCGTCCAGGGCGAGTTTTAGAGCGTGAAATCGCCGTTCCTGGCGCGGACGCGGCTGAGCCGTTCGTTCTCGCTCACCACGATGACGTCGCCGTCGTCGACGGGGATGCGCAGCTCGAGCGTGGCGGCCCTGGGGTCTACGCGAAAATCGAGATCGGCCGGCCCGGGGAGCCCGTCGACTTCGGCGGTCGTGTCGAGATCGAGCAGCACCGGCTGGCGCGCGACGCGATCGAACGCGACGACCTCGCCGAACGAGAGCCTGACGTCGCCGGCGACGGCTCCCGAGGGGCCGTAGAGAAGGATGCTCCGCCCGTCGATCAGGTATTCACAGGCGATCGCCTGGCCCCAGGCCACGGCGTCGATGCCCTGTTCGCTGAAGCCGACCGTCAGCTCGAGCCGTCCGTTGCCCGCGCAGGTGCGGGTCGTCTCGAGGTAGCCGTCGCCGTCGGTCGCCTCTATGCCGGCGTTCGCGACGGCGCCTGCGGTATCTTGCACGAGATCGAGCAGCGCTGCGTCGATGCGCAGCGTCGCGATCTGGTCAAGGGCACGACGCGCTGCATCGAGCGGCCCTTGCGCCGAGTCGCGTTGGAACGTCCCGGTAGGGGAAGCGTACACCGCGCTCAGCGCCGACATATCCGGTGGCGTGGGCTTCAGGGCCGTCTCCGGCTCCCGCCCAGTGCACGCGCCGCCAGCGAGGGCGGCGCAGCACAGCGCGGTCAGGACCGAGCCTGGCGCAGCGGTCATTGCTCCTTCGCCGCATGATAACGACGGAGCCGAGCTGCGCCAGGTAACCGTGCCGGGGAAGAGCGCGACCCGGTGAGGGAAATCGCGTCAGTGCTTCGCCTTGTGCGACTTCTTCTCCTTCTTCTCTTTGGGGGCTTCGCTCGTCCCGGCGGCTTCCTCGAGCTGGCGGACGACGTTGCTCATGTCGATCGGAACCTTGAGGCAGAGGCTGGCGGTCGGAGCGATCTGCGCCCAGTTCTTGATCATCTTCTTGTAGACCTCGGCGATACGCCGCGGCTTGCGCTCGAGATCGTACAGGCCGAGGGGATTCACATGGCCGTTGTCCTCGCGCAGCGCCGTGTCCCAATCGACCTGATCGGTGATCGAGTACCAGGTGAAGCCGACGATGGGTACGCCGTTTTCCCGTACCTTGAGCACGTTCAGGGCCTCCTTCTTCAGCCACTCGACGGCTTCGTCGCCGCGCGGACCTTCGTTCAAATTGGTCTCGGTGTGCATCACCGGCAGCTTGTAGCGGGCGTGGTACTCGCGCGTGATCTCGTCGTAGCCAAAGACCTCGCCGGAAGCTTCCGTCGAGCCGTCGGCGTTCACGCGATGCTCATTGGTGACGTAGTAGTCGTTACCCATGATGCAGTGCTCTTTCAGGTTGTTGTCCAGAAAGAAGTGGTACTGCTCTCGGGTCATGCCGTTGTCGAGCAGGTACTCGTACATGTCCGAATCGACGCGCATGCCGTAGTTCAGGTCGAGGGTGAGCAGGCGCTGGCCGTTCAGTCTGCGAGCGTGATCCATGGCCTCGATGTTGTAGGGGTGAAAGTACTCGCTGGACTCGCTCTGAATGAAGATCGCGTCCGGCCTGACCTCGAGGATCGTGCGCATCGCCAGCACGTTGGCCTTGACGATGTTGTTGATCGCCTTCACGAACGAGCGATCGTCGTGGCATTGCTCGTTCCACCAGCCGTAGCGCGCCGAGAAGGTCGCGCAGATGAACATCTCGTTCACCGGCGTGTAGAGCTGCACCCAGGGGAAGCGCTCGGCGAAGGCGCGGGCGTAGACCTGAAACAGCTCGGGGAAGTCGTCGTTCTGGAAGTTGCCGACCCAGTCCGGCACGCCGAAGTGACATAGGTCCACGATCGGGATGATGCCGCGGCGCTTGAGCGACGCGAAGGTCGTGTCGGTGAAGCTCCAGTCGTACTTGTTGCGGTCGAGCCATGCGCGGTTGAGAGGCGGCCCGTAGCGCAAGAAGCGGATGCCGAGCTCCTCGACGCAGTCGAAGTCCTCCTCGTAACGATCGTAGTGGCCGCACTTCTCGAGCTCGTCGACCCGGGTGCGACCATTGTTGATGGTGGGAATGCTGTTCTCGACACCGGTCGCGAACATGAACGATGCAATGCGTCGCGCTTGGGCCTCGATGTCTCTTTGGGCGGTGGTGGTCATGCCGCTGGTGAAGCAAAGCGTATTCCTCCCCACCCAGCTGGCCTTGACCGCCGTTCGGCGGGCATCAACATGAACGCGCTCCGGGAACGACCCTATGGGCGACAATGTACACACGCCTCCGCTCTCACTGTGGCGTAGAGGCCTGCTCTACGAGGTCGCTCTTCGATCACCGTACCTGAGGCGCGATCCTCTGGATGCATCTCGCCGCAGCGTTGCCATCGGGCTCGTGGCGTGGGCTCCGGTGATGCTCCTGGCGCTGCTCGAGTGGCCCACGACGAGGCATTGGGACCCGATCCTCTTCTCCCTGCCGCTGCACGTACGCTGGTGGATCGCCATGCCGCTCTTCTTCTTCGCCGAGAAGGTCGTCGACGACCGCCTGGCGCGAATGTCGGCCCATCTGCGCGAGTCGGGGCTGGTTTCCGGGGAGAGTGAAGTAAGGCTAAGTCGCCTCGAACGTCAGACGAGCGACGCCTCGAGCTCGGTGCTGATCGAGGCGGGATTGCTGGTCATCGCGATCGCCACGAGCGTGCGCGAAATCCAGGCCGCTTCGGACCTGGCGCATACCTGGTACGCCGCAGTCAGCATGCCCCTGGCGCGCTTCATCTTCTTGCGCTGGGTGGAGCGCTGGGTCTTCTGGACGGTGCTCCTGCTCCAGATCGCGAGGCTCGAGCTCGGCATCAACGCGATGCATCCCGATCGGGCCGGCGGTCTGAGCGCCCTGGCGCTGCCCTCCCGCGCCCTCTCCCTGGTCTTTGCCGCCATCGGCAGCGTGCTCTCCGCCGACATGGCCGAGCACCTGTCACCCGGGGAGACCCTCGACCGGCACGTCCCGTCGATCATCACCTACGCGGTGATCTGCGGAGCGCTGGCTGCGCTGCCGCTGGTGGCGTTCACGCCGGCCATGATCCGCGCCAAGCGGCAGATGCTATTGACGTTTGGCGTCTTTGGTCACACCTACGTGCGCGACTTCCAGCAGCGGTGGCTCCCGAGCGCCAAGGATAGTCCGCTCGGGAGCTCCGACATTCAGTCGCTGGCCGATCTCGGCAACTCCCACCAGGTGGTGGCGGGCATGCGCCTCGTGCCCTTCCCGCGCACGTTCGTGTTCCAGATCGCGGCCGGCGCGTTGCTGCCGTTGCTGCCTCTCTACGTTCACACGGTTTCGATGGCGACGCTCGCGGCTCAGCTGGTAAAGGTCATCTTCTGACGCGACCTCACTCGCAGGGAGGCAGCTCGACCTTGTCGCCGTTGAGCGTGGCCTGACCGCAGGTCGCGCCGAACTCGAGCAGGTCGTCACCGGCGTCGAGGCCGGTCGAGATCAACACGGTTCCGCCGACGGGGTGACAGCAGTCGTCCTGGTGAGCCAGGCCGGTGGCGCGAGCGGTTGCGGTCCCGTCAGTGACCTTGTCCTCGAAGGTCAGCGGCCCGAACAGCTGGTAGGACCAGGAGTCGTCCGGTGAGCCGATCACGACTGCGGTCGTGCCGGCCATGTCTACCTCGGCCGCGAGCTTGTTCTCGTCGTCGTAGCGCTTGAACTTCCCGGTCAAGGTCTGGCTGATCGCCGCGGGGCGATCATTGAGCAGGCGGGTGTACGCGCCCTCTAGCGCCATCGCGGAGATGACGGTGCGTTCGCCTTGCGGGCTGGTGTACGAGAGGTTGGTGAAGGTGCCCGAGTACGCCACGTTGACCACCGTGTCGACGTTGCACTCGAGGTTCGAGACGCTGCGCCGGCTGTCGACGGCCATCTGCCCGCTCAGCTTGCCGCCGTCTTCTAGCTTGCAGTTGTCGATGGTGACGAAGGCGCCCGTCTGCATCAAGTCGTCCTCGTCGCCGCCGCAGCCGACCTCCGTCTTCCTGACTTGAACGGTGACCTGCCCAGGGCAGACGTCCTCACCCCTGGCGATCGCCCGCAACACCCCTCCGGGCATGCTTTGCGCGGGGTTGGTCAGCGGCAAAGCCTCGGTGTCGGAGTAGAGGTACGGGTAGTTGTACCAATCGTCGACGTAGTAGGGGACCGAGTACGCGAGATCGGCCGGGTAGTAGTAGCCGTACGAGTAGTAGTTGTCCGGGTACGCGGCGACGGTGGTGCCGCCCGTTACCTCGGGGTCCCCGCCGCAGCCGGCGGCAAACACTGCGACGACGGCGCCGGCCGCCGCCAGAGCCCGGCGGACATGATCGTGTTCGGTGTGCTTCGTATTCATGGTTGTCTCCTCAGCGCCCCTTGCCAGCGATGCTGGCTTCCATCTTTTCCATGGCCTGATCGATGGTGAAGCTCGCGGCCTTCTGTCGTGGCGGAAAGTCCCTGAAGGTCTGCAGGAATCCGCCGACGAGAGCCTGCGCGGCCATGATCATGTAGCCCTTGCTCGCGTACCAATCCCAGTACGTGTTCGACGTCGTGTCGGCGCGCTCGAAGGGATCGGTGCGCAGGTTGAACAGCTTGGGTATGCGCAGCACGGTGAACGGTTCGGCCCAGACCTGCAGCGTGCCCACGCAGCGTTGCTCCATGAACACCATCTTCCAGTGGTCGAAGCGCGCCGCGACCAGGTCGCCGTCATCGTTGAAGTAGATGAAGCCTTGTCGTGGGCCCTTCTTCTCCCGCCCGGTCAGGTGCGGGATCAGGTTGTAGCCGTCTATATGCACCTTGAAGGTCTTGCCCGTCGCGGAGTGGCCCTTGAGCAGCTTCTCCTTGATCTCGGGATCACCCGCCGCGGCCAAGAACGTCGGCAGCCAGTCATGGTGGCTGATGATCTCGTTGGAAATCGTGCCCGGTGCGATCTTTCCCGGCCAGCGCACCAGCAGCGGCACGCGGAACGCGCCCTCCCAGTTGGTGTTCTTCTCGCTGCGGAAAGGTGTCATCGCACCGTCTGGCCACGTGTTCATGTGCGGCCCGTTGTCGGTGCTGTAGACGACGATGGTGTCGTGCGCGAGGCCGAGCGAATCGAGCAGCTCGAGTATCTCGCCCACGTTCTTGTCGTGGTCGATCATCGTGTCGTGGTAGGGCGACTGCCACCTGCCAGCCTGCCCGATGCTGCCGTTCTTGGTGTGCGTGCGAAAGTGCATGTGCGTGGTGTTGAGCCAGCAGAACCAGGGCTTGCCCGCCTTGTTCTGCCGCCGGATGAAGTCTTTGGCGGCGTTCACGAACTCGTCGTCACAGGTCTTCATGCGCTCGCGCGTGAGCGGGCCCGTGTCCTCGATCTTCTGCTTGCCGACACGGCCCCAGCGCGGCTCTTCCTCGCCGCTATCCTGATCCGTGGCGTGGCAGTGGATCACGCCGCGCGGGCCATAGCGCTCCTTGAACTGCGGGAACTCCTTGGAGTCCGGGTAGTCGGGATCTTCTGGGTCCTCTTCGGCGTTGAGGTGATAGAGGTTGCCGAAGAACTCGTCGAAGCCGTGGACCGTGGGCAAGAAGCGATTCTGGTCGCCGAAGTGGTTCTTGCCGAACTGACCGGTGGCGTAGCCGAGCGGCTTGAGCAGCTCGGCGATGGTCGGATCTTCCGCTTGAAGCCCGACGGGTGCTCCGGGGAAGCCGACCTTGGTCAGGCCGGTGCGAAACCCGGACTGCCCTGTGATGAACGAGGCGCGGCCGGCGGTGCAGCTCTGCTCGCCGTACACGTCGGTGAAGCGCATGCCCTCGCTGGCGATGCGATCGATGTTGGGTGTGCGGTAGCCCATCATGCCGCCGCTGTAACAGGACAGATTCCACATCCCGATGTCGTCACCGAAGATGACGAGGATGTTGGGTTGCTTGCCGTTGGCCATCGCTGCTGCTTCCTCCTTGGGATTCACTTCTGAAACGGGAAAACCACCGCCCAATCCTTCTTCATGTCGGCTACCACCCAGCCGCGCTTCGAAGCCTCGTCGAGTGCGCGCGATAGCCGCCCCACGTGCGCGTCGCGATCGTAGGCAAACTCGCGCTCGGCGTCGGTGTGGTGAACGATCAGGCCGAAACGCGCGCCGCTGCCGG
>DATLIL010000529.1:0-18740 GCA_035539475.1 Polyangiaceae bacterium | reverse complement strand
TGGCGTGCTCTTTGCCAGAACCTCTGCTCCGGCGGTCCGGCAAAACTGGCCTCGAAAGGCCACGAGCGCAACGCTTATGGGACGGCCGGTTGCAGCTAGGCGGTGCTCCGACTACGAGGGCCAAGGCCGATGAGCGACCCGTCCAGCGATTCGGCGCCGAAAAACGGCGCAGGCGAAGCGCAACCGCTCACGGCGACCTGGCTCACGCTGCTGGCGATAGTCCTCATTGCCGCGTCGCTGCTCGGCCCGCTGGCGGCGGTGGGCGTGTGGGACCCCTACGAGCTCGCCGTGGCCGACCTCGGTCGGCGCTTCGCCCTGAACTTCTTCCCCGGCGGCCACGGCCTGGCCCTGGAGGACCTCGGCAATGCCATGCCGACGCGCGGCGAGCTGTCGCGCGGCGAGCTGCCGATCACGTCCATCGCGCTCGGCTTCCGGCTGTTCGGCTTGTTCGAGTGGGCGGGACGACTGCCGCTTGCGCTCTGGGGTCTCGCCGGCGCCGGCGCGAGCTACTGGCTGGTCGCTCGCCTCGCCGGTCGCAGCGCGGCGGCGCTGACGGTGATCGTGCTCGCCACGACGCCGCTCTACTTCCTGCAAGCGCGGACGATGCTGGGTGACATCGTCACCATGGCCGCGTTCGCGGGCACGATCGCGGGCTTCGGTGTTGCGGTCTTCGATCGGCGCCCGACGGCCACGCGTGGGCGCCTGTTCGGCCTGCTGCTCGCGGCCGGCGCGCTCGCGGCCGGCTTCCTCTCGCGCGGCTTGCTGCTCGGGGTCGCGACGCCTGCGCTGGCGGTAGGCCTGAGCTGGCTCGTTCTGCGCGGCTCCGGCGCGCTCTCGCGAGAGAAGCTCGGTGATCTCGGCGGCGCGTTCGCCTTGCTGATCGGCTCGGCGGCAGCGCTGGTCGGCGTGCGCGTGCTGCAAAGCCAGCTGGCCGAACCCGAGAGGTATTTCTGGTGGCTCGGCTTCGGCACACAACAGCTGAAATCGCTGCCCGCCTTCGACAGCGTCCTCTTGCAGCTCGGGCACGCGCTATTTCCCTGGAGCGCCCTGCTGCCGCTGGCGGCTGCCCGCCTGCTCGCCACGAGCGCCGGACCGCTGGCGGCACCGGCGCCGGAAAGCGAGCGCAAGCTCGGGCTGTGTACGCTGCTGCTGGTGGCGCCGACGCTCGCCTACCTCGCGCAGGCGTTGCTCGCGCCCGTCGCCGGGGTCCTACCCTTCGTCGCCGTCGCTCCGCTGGCAGCGATCGCCGCGGTCGGACTGCTCACCTTCGAACGCGGCGCGCCGGCGTCACGCGTGGCCGGCATGCTGGTCGGTGCGCTGGCGCTGATCCTCCTGGTCGACTTCCAGAACTTCCCGGAAAAAGCGCTGAGCGGCTTCGTCGTCAGCGACGCCGAGCTGCCCGACAGTTTCCAGGCCACGAGCATCACCATCTTGAGCGTCGGCACGCTGGCCTTTGCGGCGATCTTCGCGCTGAGCTGGTGCGAAAGCGATGATCCGCGGCGGCCCCTCTTCGAGCCGGCACAGTACAGCGGCTGGCTCAGAACCGTGCGCGAGCTGTGGAACGGCAACCTGTTCTTCGGGCTCCTGGCGCTCGAGGCCGCGCTGTTCGGCTTCATGGCCATCGACTGGGCCGGCAGCTGGCTGCCACGCTTGCGCGAGAACCTCGCCATCGGCGGACTTTCGCTGAGCGCAGCGCGTATCGGCTGGTGGGCGCTGCCCGGGCTCGTGCTCTCGCCGCTGCTCATCATGGCCGCACGCGACACCATGCGCGCCTACGATCGGCTGCACGCGCGCCACCCGCTGCTACCGGGACGCGGCCTGATCGGGCTGCTGGCCCCGTCGCTCTTCGGCCTCGCGCTCAGCCTCGTCTACTTTCCGCTCTTCGGCGCTCACGTCTCGCCCAAACAAGCCTTCGGCGCCTACCGCCAGCTGTCCAAGAGCGGCGACGAGGTCGGCCTGCTGGGTGCGAGCGCAGCCGGCGCGAGCTACTACGCCGGTGGCAACGTGGCGACCTTCGCCACGACGGACGAGGCCTTCGCCTGGCTGGTCGCCGGCAAGACGCGGCGCTGGTTGGTGCTCAAGGAAGGCGATCTGGCCGCGGTGAATTCGGAATACCGCGGCCACGTCAAGCCCGCGCGAAACGTGCCGGTGCTCGACGCCACCTCGAGCGAGGTGCTGCTGATCTCGAATCGCCTCGAGCCCGGCGAGCAGAGTCACAACCCGCTAGACAGTGCGCTGCTCGATCAGAAGCCCACGCCGAGTCACCGTCTCGATGCGAGCCTGGCCGACGAGCTCGACGTGCTCGGCTGGTCGGTGACCGACGCGAACGGACAGAACGTCGCCGCGGTGACGCCAGGAAGGGCTTATCGCTTCGTCATCTACTACGCGGTCACTGCCCCGGTTTCCGGAAGCTGGGAAACCTTCATTCATATCGATGGCTTCCAGCGGCGCTTCAACGGTGACCACCCGACGCTCGCTGGAAAATATCCGTTCCACCTGTTTCGTGTCGGTGACTATGTCGCCGACACGTACGCCTTCACCCTCGAGCCGAACTTCACGCCCGGCGACTACCACGTCTACTTCGGGTTGTTCACGGGTAGCCGGCGCATGGAGGTGACGCGGGGAGCACACGACGACAACCGCGTCGACGCGGGGCTTCTGAAGGTGGAATGATCGCATGCGTGACACGCCACGCGATCAGAGGTAAGCGGGATCCGTGAGCAGCGACGACTCCGAATCATCCGAGGTACCGCTTTCCGAGCGGCGCAACGCGGAGCGCATCGACGTGACCTGGGCCGTCGATTGCGAAACGGAGGACACGTTTCTGTACGCGAACATCACGAACATCTCGGAGTTCGGCATCTTCGTGCGCACCAACGAGCCGCTCGAGGCGGGCACGCGGGTGACGCTGAAGTTTCAGCCCCCGGGCACGCATGAAGCGTTCGTCGTGGTCGGACAGGTGCAGTGGGTGAACCAGGTGCGCGTGCTCAGCGACAACCCGAACCCGGGCATGGGCATCCGTTTCATCGACTTGACCCGCGAGATGCGCGAAAGGCTCATCAACGCGGTGCGCACCATCGCCTACGTGCACGGCGCCCCCAACTGAGACGCCTCTCGTTCGAGCTCGGCACGTGTTGACGGCAGCAACTTCCGAGCCCGCCTGGATCGTCCGCCACTGGCCGAAGCTTCTGTTCTCGCTGCTGATGGCGGGCGGCTCCGTCTGGCTGCTCTACGCGGGCGCCCTGCCCCTGGTCCCGCCCCGCGAGGCGCTCGGACAGGTGTGGTGGGGCGGATTCCTGCTGCACCTGCTGATCTGGACCGTCATGCACTTCGTGCGCGCGGGACGCTGGTACTGGCTGCTCGCCGCCGTGCAGCCCGTGCCGATGCGGACGGTGATCCGCACCTCTTTCGTGAGCTACGTGGCCATCGTCGTCATGCCCTTTCGCAGCGGCGAGGTCATGCGCCCGCTCTTGATTCAGCGCGATGGCAAGATCAGCGCCTGGGCGGCCTCGGGCACGGTGGGCGCCGAGCGCATCGTGGACGGCCTGGTGGTGAGCTTGCTCTTGCTGGTCTCGCTCACCTTCGCTCGTCCGGTGGAGCCGCTGCGCGACAGCGCCAGGTTCGTCCCCGGCGCGGCTTACGCCTTCGTCACCGTGTTCCTGGTCGCCTTCGTGCTGATGGCGCTCTTCTACTGGCAACGGGTGTGGGCTCGCCGGGCCAGCGAGGCCGTCATCGGCGTGGTCTCACTCAAGCTGGCGCGCTGGTTCGCCGACCGCGTCGAGCAGGTGGCCGGCGGCCTCGGCTTCTTGAAGAACCCGCGCTACGCGCTGCCCTTCATGGCGGGAACTGCGACCTACTGGACGCTGAACGCGCTGGCCTGGTGGGTGCTCGGACGCGCTTCCGGCCTGCACGAGCTCACCCTGCTCCAGGCCTGTGCCGCCATGGGCGTCCTGGCCATCGGTATCTCGATCCCGAACGCGCCAGGATTCTTCGGCCAGTTCCAGCTCGCGATCTACGCCGGCCTGGCCATGTACTTCTCCCAGGCGGAGGTCGAGGGCCCGGGTGCGGTTTACGTCTTCTTGACCTACTTGAACCAGCTCGGCATCACCTTCGGCATGGGTGCCCTGGCCGCGCTCGTAGCGCCGAAGCCTGCCGAATAGTTGGCCGGCTGCTGGCGTGGCTGCTACCCGGCGTGCATGCGCCCTGGGAAGGCCCTGCTCCCATTTTCGCTGGTGTTCGCTTCTGCCTGCGCTCTGCTGTTCGCGAGCGGCGCGGAGGCGCGCTCCGAAGCCGAGGCACGTTACTCGAAGGCTCAGACCTTCAGCGCCGCGTTGCGCTACCTGCGCGTCGATCTCGAGTACGAGGTGGTCGAGAAGGACGCCGACGCGGCCTACCTGATCTTCAAATACGCCGCCCCCGGCCAGCGTCAGACGTCGACCGGAACGATGGAGATCGTTTCGGCGGCGGACACCGTCCGCATCTACGTGAAGCTGCCCAAGATGCCCGAGTACCACGAGCGGGTGCTGCGGGACGGCCTCTTGCGCAAGCTGCGCGAGGAGTACGGCGAGCCGCCGGCGCCCAAGCCGAAGCCAGAAGCCCCGAAGAAACCGGCCGAAGGGGACGCTGGTACGGAGTAACCCTTGGCGGCCCGGCCGCGGCGAGGATAAACCTTCATCCTTGCCCATGGATGAGCGTGAGCTGCCGACCGGGATCGGTCGCTATCGCGTCGTACGCCTGCTCGGGCGCGGCGCGATGGGCCGCGTGCTCTTGGCGCGCGACCCCGTGCTCGACCGCGACGTGGCAGTGAAGCTCCTGCGCGACGACCTGACGCTGCCGCCGGAGCAACGCGACGCCCTGCTCGAGCGCATGCGTCAGGAAGCGCGTGCGTCTGCGCGAGTCACGCACCCGAACATCGTCGGGCTGTACGACATGGGCGAGGACGTCGAGCTCGGCCTGTTCCTGGTGTTCGAGTACGCCGACGGCACGACGCTCAAGGAGCGCCTGACGCGCGGCGCGCTCGGGCCGGAGGCGACCGCCAAGCTCGTGCGCGAGATCGGTGACGCGCTCAGCACGGCGCACGAGGCCGGAGTTCTGCATCGCGACATCAAGCCCGAGAACATCATGCTCACGCGCACCGGCGGCAAGATCGCCGACTTCGGCATCGCGCGTGTGCCCGACTCGACGCTGACACGCGACGGAGGACTACTCGGCACTCCCGCCTACAGCGCGCCTGAGTCGATCAAGAGCGGCGAGTTCTCGCCGGCCAGCGACCAGTTCTCGATGGCGGCAACGTTTTACGAGGCGCT
Organism: Polyangiaceae bacterium; assembly: GCA_035539475.1. GTDB lineage: Bacteria > Myxococcota_A > Polyangia > Polyangiales > Polyangiaceae > PMG-095. Next base: position 13,434 of record DATLIL010000529.1, on the reverse strand, counting down.
CAGCGCCACGCGCGCCTTCCCCGGCGAGGACGCGGTGGCCGTGGCGGCGCGCATCACCACCGACGAGGTCGCTGCCATCGCGCAAGCCTGTGGCCTGGATCCGCACGTCGACGGCGTGCTCTTGCGCGCGCTGTCCAAGGATCCCGCGGAGCGCTTCCCCAGCGCGCGACACCTGGGCGAGGCGCTGGCGGAGGCTCTCGAGCGCCGCACGCGCAGCGCCCAGCCCACGCTGCCGGATCAGCACCGCAAGCACGTCCGCATCGACGACGGGCGCGGGGTTCGCACGCTGTTCGGCGGTGTCGCGCTCGGAGCGTTGCTCGGTGCGGCCAGCCTGCAGCTGACCTCGGGCTTGCGCGAGCAAGGCCCCGAGCAGGCGTCGGAGGCGCTCGCCTCACCGGGCCGAAGCGACGCCGTGGCCTACCTGGCCGAGAGCCCCCGGACGCCACGGGCGCGGCCGTCGGCGGCACGCCGCAGCGCCGGGGCCCCCTCCGCGGTCGCCAGCCACCGGCGCACGATCGAGGACGCGGGCGCAGCGCAAGCGGACGCCGGGGCCGAGCCCGAGGAACCCGGCAATGAGCCGTGAAGGGCGCTCGGGCGGCGCGCTCTCCGTCGCGCTGTCACTGCTGGCCACCGCGGCGAGCGGCGAGACCGTCACGCTACGTACACCAGCGAGCGAGGTCGTCAGGCTGCCAGCGCTCGAGCTCGATCTCGGCTCCACGCCCGCCGAAGTGCAGGAAGCCGTCGCGGAGTGCGCGCGCGAGCCGCTCGTCGAGCGCTGCAGCGAGAGCTCGTTCGAGAATGAGCTGCCGATCCAGCGCGTGCTGGTGCCCGCCTTCTACCTGCAGCGCCGCGAGGTCACGGTGAAAGAGTACGACCGCTGCGTCGTCGTCGGCGCCTGCACGCGCGCGGGTTACGCGGAGCGCCCGCGCTACGCCAGGCCAAACTTGCCAGCCACCTTCGTGACCTTCGACCAGGCCGCGACGTACTGCCGCTTCAGGGGCATGCGCCTCCCGACCGAAGCCGAGTTCGAGAGAGCGGCGCGAGGTGCTTCGCGCCGCCGCTATCCCTGGGGACAGCTCTACAACAGCCGCGTGGCCAATCACGGCCGGCTCGGCATCGACACCAGCGACGACAGCGATGGGTTCGCCGAGATGGCGCCGGTCGGCAGCTTCCCGGCGGGGCGCACACCCGAGGGGGTGCTCGACCTGGCGGGTAACGTCGCAGAATGGGTCGAGGGCACCTACCGCCACCCTTCCGGTGCCGCGCTCAGCGGCGTGCGCGTGCTGCGCGGCGGGAGCTACCGGGACGCCGCTCCCTGGCTCCGCTCAGCGGCTCGGGTGCCCGCCGAGCGCGAGCTCGCCGCCCCGTTTGCAGGCTTTCGCTGCGCGCGCAACGCTCGTTAGGTGGTCAAACGTGATTCCCGGTCACGCTCGAACTTCGTTTTCGTCGCCTCAGGCGTCGATTTAGAGCCCGCATGAAGGACGCCCGACTCGAACTACCCCTCCACCGCCAGGTAAGCTTCGTCCTGGTGCGCCCTCATTATCCGGAGAACGTGGGAGCCTGTGCTCGCGCGATCAAGACGATGGGATTCTCCGAGCTCGTCCTGGTCAAGCCGAGCCGCCTGGCCGTGCCCGAGCACGAGATGGCGTTCAAGATGGCCGTACGTGCCTGGGACGTCCTGCACGCCGCGCGCCGTGTCCAGACGGTGGAAGAAGCCATCGAGGGCGTCGACCTCGTCGTCGCCACGAGCTCTCATCGCGGCATCTCCGGAGTGCTCACGGCGCGCCAGGCCGCGCTGGAGATCGGTAAGCGCTGCGCCGGCGGCGCGCGCGCCGCGGTGCTCTTCGGCAACGAGAAGACCGGGCTCGCCGCCGAAGAGCTCGCCGGCGCGACGCGTTGCCTGCGCATCCCGATGGTGGCCGACCAACCCTCGATCAACCTGGCGCAGGCCGTGCAGATCGTGGCCTACGAGCTCTTCGTCGCCGCGCTCGAGGCGCGCTCGGGAGCTTCGTGAAGACTGCCGTCTGGCTCGCGCTCGCGCTGCTTTCCTGCTCCGCGGCGAAGCAGGCGCCCTACGACCAGGCCGCTCATTCCGCCGAACGCGCCTACTCCGCGGGCCGCTACCAGGAAGCCGCACGGCACTGGCTGGAAGCGGCGCAGCACTCCGAAGAGGCCCGCGACCGCGACGAAGCCGAGTACCGGGCCGCCGCCAGTTACGAGCGCGGCGAGCAATACGAACAGGCGCTCGCCATCTATAAGCGCATCGTGAAGCAAAACGGCGAACGTGCGGCACGCGCCGCCGTCGCGACGGCGGAAGTCGAACGCCGGCGCGGTTCGGAGGAGCGCGCCCAGGAGCTGTTTCTCGCGGCGATGCGCGCGTACCCGAACTCCGCCCCGGCGGAGCAGGCGCTGCGCGAGCACCTCGCCTTCGTGAAGCGCGGCGGGGTACAGGCAGCGCTGTCGGCGCTGGGACCGCTGATCGAGGAGTTTTCGAACAGCGATCTCGATGAGCGCCTGCGCTACGAGCGCGCGCGCTTGCTCGACGAAACGAACCGCACCGAGGCGGCCCGCGACGCTTACCTCGAAACCGCCCGCCGCCACCCCTACCCCGAAGGCGCGCTCTGGGACGACGCTCTGTTCCGCGCTGCGGAGTGCGAAGACAAGCTCGGGCACCCACGCCAGGCCATCACGCTGCTCGAGAGCATGCTGGCCGAGCGCGAGGAGGCGCACGTTTCGGGTAGCTACGAACGCCCGCGCTACGCGCAGGGGCGCTTCAAGATCGCCGAGCTCTACCGCGACAAGCTGGCTGACCCCGCGCGCGCGCGCGCCGAGTTCCGCCGCGTTTGGAACGAGCACCCAACGACCTTGCTACGCGACGACGCCTTGTTCGAGGAGGCGCTGATCGCCCACAAAGAAGGCGACCGCGCGGGGACCTGCCAGGCGCTGGGGCTGCTGATAGAAGACGCGACGGACTCCCGCTTCGCACCCTGTGCGCCGCGGTTGTGCCCCTCGCTGAAAGCTCCGGACGAGCGGCCGTGCCGGGACTATCTCCGGCTCAGGATCGAACGAGGAGCAGAGCGCTAGCGCTCTTCGCTCTCGTCTTCTTCTTCCTCTTCGTCGTCGTCTTCGTCGTCTTCGTCGTCTTCGTCGTCGCCGAAGTCGTCATCGCCCCCGGGGGCGTCCTCGGACTCAGACTCCTCTACGTCGGGCGCGTACTTCGACGGCTGCTCATCCTCAGCGATCACGGTGTCGCGATCCGCCGAGAAATCTTCGTCCTCGCTCACGGTGAGCTCCACCGTGATGGGCTCCAGCGGTCCCTCCTGCAGCAGGCGAGTCAGGCGCAGGCGCGTCATCTCGAGCAACGCCAGGAAGGTGATGATCAGCTCGCCCCGAGAGCCCTGCCCTGCGAACAATTCCTCGAACGCCATCCGGCGGCGGTCCCGCAAGATGTCGGAGAGCTCGTTGATGCGGTCGGTGATCGAGAAGCGCTCGAAATCGATCTGGTGCTCGACGGTCGTCTTCGCCCGCGAGAGCACGGCCTGGAACGCATCGAGCAGCTTGAACAGGCTGAGCCCGGCGATGGGTGCCGGCCCCTCCACGCTGGGCGCCGGCAAACCGCGCAAAAACACGTCGCGGCCGAGCACCGAGCCACCGGACAGCTGTTCTGCCGCCTGCTTGTACTTCTGGTACTCGAGCAGCCGGCGCACCAGTTCGGCTCGCGGGTCGAGCTCGATTTCCTGCCCATCCTCGTCCTGATCCGTGGGCGGGGTGGGCAGCAGCATCTTGGACTTGATGTGGGTGAGCGTCGCCGCCATCACGAGGTATTCGCTCGCGACGTCGATGTTCAGCTCCTCCATCAACGTGATGTATTCGACGTATTTTGCCGCGATGAACGAGATCGGGATGTCGCGGATGTCGAGCTCGTGCTCCTCGATGAGGTGAAGCAGCAGGTCGAGCGGGCCCTCGAACGTCGGCAGCTGCACCCGGTAGCCGCCTGCCCCACCGGCGGTCGCGTCCGAGCCTTGGGGCAGCGGACCGCCCTCGGCGGGAGGGGGCGAGTCGGGAGCGTCGGTCATGAGGGGCGGAGCCTATAGTTCGGTTCCGCTGAACTTCCATTGGAAAGTGCGCGACAGCTTCCGCTGCGGAATTCTTGGCGGTTCCCGGAGCCCTGTGGACGGTGCCACGGAGGTGCGCGGGCTGACCCGCGACGGCCGAGCGCCCGGCCATGACGAGCCACCGCAGGCGACGTGCTAGCCTGTCGAGGATGCCAGAGCCTGGGAGGCGCTGTGCGAAGTGTGGCGAGAGCTTCGGAGCCGAGGTCCTCTATTGCCCGAGAGACGGCTCGCCGCTCACCTCGCGCAAGACCGAGCTCAGCGAAGACCCCTACGTCGGCTTGATCATCGCTGGCGAGCTCCGGCTCGACCAGCTGATCGGCATCGGGGCCATGGGCCGAGTCTATCGAGCTCACGAGGTCGGCATCGAGCGCGACGTCGCGGTGAAGATCTTGCACCGCGAACTGTTGCGCAACCCCATGCTCGTGGCGCGCTTCCAGCGGGAGGCTCGCGCCGCGGCGCGCCTGGCCCACCCCAACGTCATCGGCGTCCACCGACTGGGTGAGCTGCCCGACCACGGTCCCAATGTCGGCGGCGAGACCTACCTCGTGCTCGAGTACCTCGACGGTATCTCGCTGCGCTCGGCGCTGGCAGCTGCCGGTGGCGCCCTGCCCTTGCCGCGCGCACTGCACGTCATCTTGCAGGTCTGCGACGCTGTCGGCGACGCCCACGGCCGCGGCATCGTTCACCGTGATCTCAAACCCGACAACGTGATGCTCGTGAGGCGCGGCGACGATCCGGACTTCGTCAAGGTCCTGGATTTCGGCGTGGCGCGCCTCTCCGAAGGGGATCGCGAGCTCGCGACCCAGGCGGGCGCGGTGCTCGGCACGGCGCGGTACATCTCGCCCGAGGGTGCCCGCGGCGAGCCGGTCGGGGCTCCCGGTGACGTCTACTCGATCACCACCATGCTCTTCGAGAGCCTGAGCGGCGCGACGCCGTTCGAAGGCGAGAGCCCCGTCGCGATCCTCGTCAAGCAGACCAGCGAGCCTGCGCCCGACGTACGTTCGCTCGCTCGCGCGAGCTATCTGCCGGAGCCCATCGCGCGCGTCATCGCACAGAACCTGTCCAAGGATCCCGGCGAGCGTTGCCGCGACGGTCGCGAGCTCGGTCGCACCCTGGTCGCTGCTGCGCACGCCAGCGGCCTCAAGCCGGAGGATCTGCTGCCACGCTCGACGCTGCTCGGGACGCGCCCCGCCCTCCACCTCACGAGCATCGAGCGAACCAAGGCGATGAAGCTCGGCGCCGAGCTCGAGGCCAAGCTGCACACGCCCAGCCCCGGTCCCAGCGGCACGGCCGTGATCGAGGCGGACGACGCGCCGATCGCGCGAGCGAGCGCCACGCCGGTGGTGAAGAGCGTGGACGCCACGCTGACCGAGGCCGAGCAGGACACGCTCAAGCTCGAGCCCCCGAGGCCCGAGCCCCGCACCAGCTGGCTGCAGCGCGGCGGCTTGATCGCGGCGTGCTTCGCGGCTGGCGCGGTCGTCGCGCTCCTGGCCGCCAGCAGCCTGGGAGCGTTCGACGCCCCGGCCGCCGGCGCGGACAACTACGTCGAGCGCGCCGAGCGGGCGCTCGCCTCGGGAGCCATCGTCGGACCGCCCACGGACAACGTGCTCGACATCACGGACACCGCGTTGCAGCGCTGGCCAGCCCAGCCGCGCCTGCTGGCCGTACGCAACTCGGCCGCCAGAACCCTGGTCGAGCGGGCCCGAGTCGCGGCCGAGAGCTCACCCAGCGAGGCGCTCGAGTTGCTTCGCTTCGCCAGTCGGCTCGACCCCGGAAACAAGGACGCACAGAAGCTGGCACGCGAGCTACGGAGCGCCCTGGAGCAGGTGCCCCCGGCGGCGCCGAGCGCCTCGGCCCCCCTACCGAGCGTGGCGCGCAAGAATCCCAAGCCGAGCGCTGCGCCGGTGCACAGCAGCGCGCCGGCACCGAGCGCAGTGCCCACACCCGTCGAGGCGACACCAGAGAGCGCTCCCAGCGCGCGACCTGCTGCCGAGTCACCCGGAGGACGCTGGCTGTGAGCTTGGCGCGCTGGGTCCCGCCTCTACTTTTGCTCGCCGCGCCGGCGCCCGCGCTCGCCGACGGCGCCGACGATGCTCCGCAACCGGAGCGAGCGCGCCTGCTCAGCGGCTTTGCTGCGCAAGATCGTCCGATGGGCATCGCCGAGTTCGGCATCGGCGCGCTGACCCTGCCCGGCGCCGAGATCTGCGGCACGACGATGGAGGGCGAGGCGCCCGACTGTACCCAGGGTGACGCGAGCTTCTCGGTCGAGGCCTGGCCGCTGTACCGCCCGAGCGTGCACTACGCCTTCGGCGCCGGCATCATGATGGGGCTCATCCCGACCACGATCCCGCCGCAGCAAGAGCCCACCGACACGACCATCGAGCGCGATCACAGCCGCAGCTACCTGACCGTAGAAGGGATGGGCCGCTACTACCTCTACGTGGGTGAGAAGACCGAGTTCTGGGCCGGCATCACTGGCGGGCTCGTCGTCGTCAGCGACCGCTTCGTGGTCGAGAGTGGCGTTCTGGCCGATCGCGCCCTGGTCGGTCGCCAGGGGGTGACGATCCGCACCGAGGGTGGTTCCGTGGGCATCGCGTTCGGGGCTGCCTTCGCGATCGCCGAGAACTGGTCGTGGGGCGCCTCCCTGCGCTACGGCCAGTGGTTCTTGCCCGATGTTCCGGCAGAAGATCCACTCGGGAGCCAGGCGTCGTTGGTCGGGCGCAACAGCTACATCACGCTCGGCGTCGGCGTCGCCTACCGCAGCGTGCTGTGAGTCTAGCGCGGCACCGAGGCCGCGAGCACCACCAGTAGCGCGGCCAGGCGCTCGATCACGAGCGCAGCCACCGCCAGCAGCACGACCGAGCGCAACGGAGCGATCAGCGCTTGCACGTGAGCAGGCGAAGCAGCTCGCGCGACCAACGCCGCCGACAGCTCGGTGACGATCGAGGCAGCGGCGAGCGGCGCAGCGATCGCCACGGCGACCTCGATCGCATGGGTCAGATCACGCGCAGCGAGCTCGAGCGCCGACGCTCCTGGCGCGGGCAACGAGACGAGCGCGCTCGCGACGCGCGTGGCACCGCCGCTCTCCAGAAACGCCAGCGCCGTGAGCAAGCCGAGCAGGGCACCGAGCGGCGGAGTCGGCTCCTCGAGCGTGGGCAGTGAGGACGTCTCGCGCGCTCCGCGCAGGTTGTCGATCAGCCCGCCTGCCATCGACGCCGCCCACAGCACCGCCGAGACTTCGAGCGCGAGCGGAAGGCCGCGCAAGAGCTCTTGCCCGAAAGACAGCGCCCAGGGCAGCTCTCGATCGAGAGACGGACCGAGTGCCGGCAGCACGGCGAAGGACAGGGCCAGAGCGAAGGCGATGCGGATCGGGACGGCGACCGCGGCCAGGCCGAACGCCGGGATCAGCGTCACGGCCGGCAGCACCCGAGCCGCGCTCAAACCCCAGCCGCTGACGTCCCCGAGCTCGCCCAGCAGGCCACCGAGCACGGCCTGCGCGCCTTGCGCAGGCGCGGCCCATCCAGCATTCGACCAGGCGCTCATCGAACTCCGCGTGCTTAACATCCCCCCGAACCCGCGAAAAGCCTGGCTCGGATTGACGAAACCCTGGAGCGCGCGCTAACCGTCTGGTCCCGCAAACGTCCGATGGCTCTGGATCCGACAACTCAGGGGTTCCAAACCCGACCCTACGTCCTCGATTACGACTGGAAGACGGTCGTGCTCTATGCGCTCGGCATCGGCGCGACGCGAGACGAGCTCGACTTCCTCTACGAGGGTCGCGGGCCTCGCGTCTATCCGACTTTCGGCGTGGTCGCAGCCTACGCCCCCGTCAACGAGCTGTTCCTGCGCAGCGGCTGTGACATGACGCGACTGGTGCACGGAGCACAGTCGATGCGCTTTCACCGGCCGATCCCAGCAGCGGCGAAGCTCGAGACGGTCGGAACGATCAAGGGCATCTACGACATGAAGAAGCTCGCCCAGGTCGTGTTCGAGACGAAGACGACGCTCTCGGGTGAGCCTTGCTTCGACACCGAGTGGCAGCTGCTCGTCATGGACGCCGGAGGGTTCGCCGGTCCGCGCCCGCCGAAGTCGGAAATCGTACGTCCGCCTTCGGACCGTCCCGCCGACTTCGTGAGCGAGATGAAGACTTCCACCGAGCAGGCGTTGCTCTATCGCCTCTCCGGTGACTACAACCCGCTGCACGCCGATCCCGAGTTCGCGCGTGTCGTGGGCTTCGACCAGGGTCCGATCCTGCACGGCCTGTGCACCTTCGGCTACCTCGCCCGCGCCGTCGTGGCCCAGGCTTGCGGCGGAGACGAGCGGCGGCTCAAGGCGCTGTCGGGGGCGTTCAGAAAACCCGTCTGGCCGGGCGATACCATTCGCGTGCAGGGCCATCGGGTCTCGAACGAACGAGTCGTGCTCGAGACTTTCGCCGGCGATCGCCCCGACGCCGTCATCAGCAACTCTTGGGCGGAGATCGCCTCCTGATCTCGCCGTCCGATCTGTCTTCCGAGGAGAATCATCATGGCTAACCCGAAGAAACCCAGTGCCTCGAATCCCCCGCCCGACGAGCTCGAAGAGGAGCGCGACGAAGACGAAGAGGGATCGGAAGAGGACGCGGACGAAGAAGAGGACGATTCCGACGAGGACGACGACGACGAGGAATCGGACGACGAGGAATCGGACGACGAGGACGAAGACGAAGACGAGGACGAGGACGAGGACGACGAGGAAGACGCTCGCGCCACGACCCGCTCGCAACGTCCCGCCACGACCGCGGCCGGCCAGGATTGGCTGCCCGACTGGGCTCCGTGGGCCGTGCTCGGCACGCTGCTCGTGGGTGGCCTCGGCGGCGGTCTCTTCCTCTCCACCGATCTGAACCCCGAAGCCGCACCGGAAGCCGCGGCGACGACCGCTGCCACGACCAAGGCGACCACCACGCCCACGGCCGTGGCGAGCGCTCGCACGCGCCCCAGCCCGGCCTCGAGCGCCGCACAGGGCGAGTCGATCAGCGCCGCGCACATCCTCATCTCCTACAAGGGCGCGATGCGCGCGAACCCCAAGGTGACGCGCACCAAGGAAGAGGCCGAGAAGCTCGCCAAGGACGTGGTGAAGAAGGCCAAGGCTGCGGGCGCGGACTTCGGCAAGCTCGCCGGCGAATACTCCGACGAGCCGGGCGCCGCGCAGCGCAAGGGTGAGCTCGGTTCGTTCACGCGTCAGCGCATGGTCAAGCCGTTCGCCGACGCGGCCTTCCTGCTGAAGCCTGGCCAGATCTCGGACGTCGTCGAGACGCCGTTCGGCTTCCACGTGATCAAGCGCACGCAATGAGGCTGGGACTGCCGTCGCTGCTGGCGCTGGCTGCTCTCGCGGCGGGTTGCGTCGTGACCACGCTCGAGGGCCCGGGCGATCCGCCGAGGATCGCCCCACCGCCGCCGGGCGCCGGCACGACCGCCAAGGAAGAGTCGTTCGGCGAGAACTTCGCGGAAGCGCCGGCCAGCACCACACCCGAGGTCATCAGCGCCCGTCACCTCCTGGTGCAGTACCGGGGCGCGATGCGCTCGCCACCGAGCATCACCCGCTCGAAAGAAGAAGCTCGCCTGCGCGCGCAAGAAGCACTGGCGCGCGCGCAGGCCGGCGAGGACTTCACGGCGCTGGTCGCCGAGTACTCGGACGAGCCCGGCGCCGCGTCACGCGGCGGCAACCTGGGCCGCTTCGAGCGCAAGATGATGGTGCCGGAGTTCTCCGACGCCGCCTTCCGGCTCGAGCCCGGCGATCTCTCCGAGGTGGTCGAGACGCCGTTCGGCTTTCACGTCATTCAAAGAACCGAGTAGTCGCTCACTCTTTGAGCACGTGCTTGGCGATAACCATGCGCTGCACCTGGCTCGTGCCTTCGCCGATCTCGCACAGCTTGATGTCGCGCAGGTGGCGCTCGATGTCGAACTCACGCGTGTAGCCGTAGCCACCGTGGATCTGTAGCGCGTCGTTGCAGATGCGCGTGCCGACCTCGCTGGCGAAGAGCTTGGCCATGGAGGCCTCGGCGGTGAATTTGCGGCCGTTGTCGGCGAGCCAGGCGGCTCGCTGGATCAAGAGCTCGGCCGCATCCAGATCCTTGGCCGCGTCGGCGAGCATGAACTGCACCGCCTGGTGGTGCGCGATCGGCTTGCCGAAAGCGCCGCGCTCCTTGGCGTAGCGCACGGCTTGCTCCAGCGCGCCGCGTCCGAGCCCGAGCGCCATGGCCGCGATCGAGATGCGCCCCGTATCGAGGATGCTCATCGTGTCGAGGAATCCGCAATTGACCTCGCCCAGCCGCTGCTCGTCGCGGACGCGCACGTTCTCGAGTGTCAGCTCCACCGTATCGCTGGAGCGACAGCCGTACTTCTCGAGCTTCTTGCTGGCGGAAAACCCGGGCGTTCCGGCGTCCACGATGAAAGCGGTGATGCCCCGCTGCGGTAGGCCGGCGCCATTGCTGCGGGCGAGCACGACGCAGAAGCCGCACACGCTGCCCTGCGTGATGAACATCTTCGTGCCGTTGATGACCCACTCGTCGCCCTCGCGCCGAGCGCTGGTCTTGAGCGCCGCCGCGTCGGAGCCCGAGCCGGGCTCGGTCAGCGCCCAGGCGGCCAGCCACTCACCGGCCGCAGCGCGGGGCAGGTACTTCTGCTTCTGGGCCTCGCTGCCGAACTTGAGGATGTGCCCCGTGCCGAGTCCGTTGTGGCTTGCCACGGTCAGCGCCAGCGAGCCGTCGACTCGGGCGCACTCCTCGACCGCGATGGCATAGGCCATCGTGTCGAGACCGGCGCCGCCGTATTCCTCTGGCACGCGGATGCCGAGCAGACCGAGCTCGGCCAGCTTGGGTACGATCTCGCTCGGAAAGCGCTCCTCCTCGTCCCAGCGGCGAGCGTGAGGCCTGACCTCGCGCTCGCAAAACTCTCTCACGCTGCTGCGCAGCAGGTTGTGGTGCTCGGTAAGATCGAAATCCACGGGGCTCCTGGTCCTCGCAGGAGCATAGCAGCTTCGGCGCTGGGCTTTCGGCCGCGGCGCTGCGCGCTATTTATCGAGCGCTGCCTTGACCGTCGCGAGCTTGTCCGCTTCGCCCGACTTGGCTCCGGCGTCGGCGGCCAGGGCAAATCCCTCGTCTCCGGCGGCAATCACGGTCGCGCCCATACGCCCGGCCACCCATTCGACCTTGGTGCCTTCACCCTCCTGGACGGGAAAGCTCAGCGCGTCGAACGTCGCGTCCTTGATCACCTTGGCGCCGGGCAGCTTCTTGAGCGTGCTCATCACGTCCTTCGCTCCAGCCTCGTCCTCGCGCACGAGCGCCGCCAGGCGATAACGATTCCCGCCCGAGCGGTAGTAACCCACCGCGCCGCGACCCACGCCACTCACACCGAACAGATCGGCGTACTCGTAGGCAAGGCCGAGCGGCAGGCGATCGGTCTCCGGCAGTGCCAGCACGGGGCGAGGCAGCTTCTTGTCGCCCGGAAGCTTGTCACCGAGCTCCTTGGCGATCGACGGCAGCACGCGCTGACCGCTGGCCTTGAGCTGCTCGGGCGACTCGAGCTCGTTGAGGTAGCGCAGCTCGCCCACCATGTCGCCGCGGTAGACGTAGGCGGTGCCGGAGCCGAGCCCACCGGCTGCGCCCGCGTCGAGCGGCGCCGGCGCCGTCTCGAGCGGATCACCGTCGGCGACGATGCGCTTGGTAAAGAAGGCGTAGGCCGCCTCCGGCGAGCTGAAGCGCGAGAGCGTGAGCGTGACGATGCCCGGTGAACCCTTGCCGTCGATGTACTGCGCCGTGAAGACGCGGCGCAGCCCGAAGCGTTTGTAGATCTCGCACTCGCCGTCGAAGAGGTTGCACACGCCCTCCAGCGGGTTCGAGCTCTCCTCGCCGAAGGCGCGCTGCTCCGAGTTGGGATCGATGCAGTAGTCACCGGCGCTGCGCGGCACGTAGCTGCCAGCGACCTTGTCGGTGACGGCGCCGCCACCGCTCGCGCAAGCTCCCGGCTTCGAGCTCGCGATCGGTGGGGGCGCGACGCCCTGCTCCTCGGGCTGGCTGCTCTTCTTGCAAGCCCCCAGGCAGAGCGAGACGGCGACGGTGACGGCGGCGAACGTCGAAGGCGATCGGGCGATCATCACGAAGCGGCATAAACCGCGCGGCGCGAGTGGGCAAATGGCTTACGGACGACGCAGCATAAGCAGCTATCTAAGCGCACCCCTGCACACTCCGACCGCCTCGCAACCTTTGCAGAGCGGCGCAATCCTTACTGTGCTGAGGTCTGGATCGCCCCTAATTAGCCATGTGAATTCAGCTAGTTACGCGGGCGCATTTCGGCACGCGGCTTGCTCCAGGGCCTGCGGACCCTTGTCTGCGCATTCCTTGACCCTTCGCCTGGGACTCGCCACCAGACGCCAACAGCGCGGCTTCACGCTGATCGAGCTCATGGTCGTGGTCGTGATCATCGCCGTGCTCGCGGCGATCTCCGTCCCCCTGTTCGTCGCCAAGATGCGTGAGCGGCGAGCCCAGCAGACCGCGTTGCAGCTGGCCGGCCTGTACCGGGAGGCTCGCATGCGCGCGCTGGGACGTGGCGCTTCCGTGCGCGTCTTCTACGACGGCACGACCTGGCAGGTTCAGGAAGGGGTCGAAGGGCAAGCAGCGGCAGCAGCGCGCGGAGACGCAGCCTGCCAGTCGCTGCCAACCAGCGGCTGTTTGACCAACCCCTGGAACGGAACGGCGTCCCGCAACATCGCCTCGTTCAACCCGGCCGACGTGAGCAGCGAGATCGTCGCCACGCTCGCCGATGGCAGCACGGCGCTCGACGTGTGCTTCACCCCACTCGGCCGCACCTTCGAGCGACCGAGTGCTGCCGCCACCTATCGGCCCTTGACCCGCGTCGTCGGCATCAACGTGAAACGAGGCAACGACGGCCTGCGCCGCACGGTCATCGTGCTGCCCAACGGCACTGCGAGGCTCGGGCTATGAAGCGCCGCACGCGAGGCTATACCGCCGTCGAGCTGATGATGGCGCTCGGGCTGTTCGCGGTCGGCGTGTCCGGCATCATCGCGATGCAAAAGCTCACCATCGTCTCCAATCAGCACGCCAAGAACCTGGCCATCGCCACGCACATCGCGCAGGCCTGGATGGACCAGCTCGCGGCCGACTCGACGCTCTGGACCCAAGTGAGCGGCAGTCTCAACAGCACGCAATGGGTGGTCAACTCCGGCGGTTCGACGGACGGCGTCTGGCAGCTGCCGCCCTGGGACGCCAACCGCGCGTTCGGACCTGGCTTCGACGCGCTCGGCGCGCCGATTCAGGCGGCGGCCA
>DATLIL010000528.1:0-13318 GCA_035539475.1 Polyangiaceae bacterium | reverse complement strand
CCCCGACTTCAAGATGGAGAAGAGCCTCGTCGAGCGGCGCGTGCTGCAGATGAGCGCCGAGGGCGTCAGCTTCAAGACCGGCGTGGAAGTAGGCAAGCACCTCACGGCCGACGATCTGCGCTCGAGCTTCGACGCCACCGTGCTCACGATCGGTTCGCGCAAGCCGCGCGACCTCGAGGTGCCCGGCCGCGAGCTGCCCGGCGTGCACTACGCCATGGACTTCCTGACGCAGCAGAACCGGCGCGTCGCCGGCGACAAGGTGCCCGACGAGGGAGCGATCCTCGCCACCGGCAAGCGCGTGATCGTGATCGGCGGCGGCGACACCGGCAGCGACTGTATCGGCACCTCGCACCGCCAGGGCGCCAAGAGCGTGACCAGCTTCGAGATCATGCCGCGCCCGCCAGAGGATCGCGCTGCCGTCACGCCGTGGCCGATGTGGCCGCTGATGCTGCGCACGTCGAGCTCACACGAAGAGGGCGGCGCTCGCGACTGGAGCGTATCCACCGAGCGCATCACCGGCGACGGCAAGGTCGAGAAGCTTCACTGCGTGCGCGTCGAGTTCAAGGGCGGCAAGTTCGAGCGCGTCGCGGGCAGCGAGTTCACGCTCGACGCCGATCTGGTGCTGCTGGCGATGGGCTTCGTACACCCCGAGCACCCCGGCATCGTGACCGATCTCGGGCTCAAGCTCGATCGCCGCGGCAACGTGCAGATCGATGACAACTTCATGAGTAGCGTGCCCGGTGTGTTCGCCGCAGGAGACTGCCAGCGTGGACAGTCGCTGGTGGTGTGGGCCATCGCCGACGGCCGCAAGGCCGCGCGTGCGGTGGACAAGTTCCTGATGGGCAAGACCGAGCTCTGAATCGACGGTCGCTACGCGACCGCCCGATTCATTCCTTTTCTTCGGGGCCGCACGCGCCGCCCCGCCCCGCGGAAGTGAATTCCAAGGGTGGGGCCCCGACGAATTCACTTCGTCGGGGCGGGGCCAAGCGTCAGCGCGCCCCCGATGACAGACGCCCCACCCCACGCGGCATCGCCTTCGGCGCTGCGGCTTGGCGTTTTAGTGCTGGCTTTTGCTGGCGACCTGGCTGAGATATCTTCGATTGTGTGAGCCCGAGCGCGCGCAAGCCGAAGAAGTCATCACCCAAAACGCAGCCCCCGCGGAGCGCCGAGCCCCCGCGGGCCGAGTGGGAGACCAGCCAGGCCGAGATCCGGCTGGCCTACACGCCGGCGGGGCGTGAGACGCTCGACGCCATCACCAACGAGGTCTTTGCCAAGGGCGAGGAGCGCGACCGCGAATCCGCGCCCGAGATCCAGGTAGGCGAGGAGGTGGCGGGACGAGAGACCCTGGCCGCCATTGCAGAAGAGCTGCGGCCCGGCGTGCGCGATGAGCTGGACACCCTGCCCTACGGCGATCGCATCTCCAACGCGCCGGGCGCGAAGACACCGAGCAAGCTGCCCAGCAAGCTTCGCCCTGGCCGGGCACGCAGCGAAACAGCGCCGGAGATCACGGTGCGCCAGGTGCCCGCCGGGCGTGAAACGCTGGCAGCGATCGAGGCGGAGCTGCGCAACGAGGATGCCGCGTCCGCTCCCCGCTCTGACGCTCCTACCGAAGCTCCGCCGCCGGAGGCCCAGCCGGGCGAGCCGCTCGAAATCTTCGAGATGGTGACGTTCGTCGTTCGTGGCTCGGACGCAGCGCGGCTCTCGACCGAGGCCTTGCGTCGGCGCTTCGCCGAAGAGCAGCTCATGCGTCGTCTGCCGGTCTCCTCCGCCGAGGACATCGATCGCGTCGATGTCACACCGTGGACCGTTCGCGACACGTTCGTGGTGCGCGTGTGGTGCAAGCTCAAGGGCTGAGCCAGCACGCAGGTTGAACCACTCTCGGTCCCAACGGAACCGTGACGCGAAGATCACGTGTTTCGCAAATCTCGCCCGCAAGACTCCCGGTTGTCACCTGGTGGCACTATTCGTGCAGGCAGAAGATCGCGAGTGCGTGCCGCGGTCAGAGCCACAGGTTGAACAATGCAAATCGCAGTCATTTCCGATCTGCACCTGGGCGCTGGCGGCGCGGCCGACGGGTTCGGCCACGACGACGGCGACTTTCTACGCTTTCTCCGCTTCCTGGAACGTAACTTCGAGCGCATCGTGCTGCTCGGGGACGTCTGGGAAACGCTGACCGGCAGACTCCCGGGGGATCCCGCGGAGCAGCTCAGGCGTGCGCGGGAGACACACCCGGAAATAGCGAGGCGTTTCTCCCATTCACAATACCTGTACGTGCACGGAAACCACGACCTCGTCGCGGGTGCCCACGATGGAACCCCGGACGAGCTCATGCTCGAGGCGGACGGCGTGCGCATGCTGTTCACCCATGGCCACCAGAACGATTCGCTGATCCAGCGCCGGCGTTGGCTCTCCGAGCTAGGGATCTGGCTCGGCGGGTGGATCCGCCGGATGGGTCTCGAGCCACTCTACCGACTGTTTGCCAGCATCGACGACGCCCGCAGCGGCCTTTCGCGGAACGGCTCGGTCTGCGCGTTTCAGCGCTGGGCCGTGAACCTCGCCGAAGAGCGCGAGGTCGACTTGATCGTCACCGGTCATACGCACCAGGCCGCGCGTACCGAGCACGGTAGCCGTCTGTTCCTGAACAGCGGCTCGTGCAGCGAAGGGCAGCTCAGCTTTCTGGCGCTCGACACCAAGCGCGCCCAGTACGCCGTACAAACTTCGTACTGAATTCCCTAGTCGTCCGAGGGCACTTCGCTGGGAGGCGAGAGCGCGCTGGCGATGGCCGTGCGCACCGCATCGACCAGCTCGTTGCGCCGCTTGATGTTGTAGTCCGCGGTGGCGATCGGCGGGTGAATGGTGACGCGGACCTGCTGGTGATTGTGGACCACCCTGCCCTTGGCAGTGAGCACCTTCCGCGTGCCGTCGATGGATACCGGGAGGATGCGAGCGCCCGTGCCGCTCGCCAGATGAAAGCCGCCCTTCTTGAACTCGGCGAGCGCGCCGGTGGGGCTACGCGTGCCCTCCGGTGCGATCCAGATACTCGTCCCAGCCTCGATAGCCTGCTTCGCTCGTTCGAGGCTGCGCATGGCCGCCACGCGGTTCTTGCGGTCGAGCTCGACGAAGCCGGCGTTACGCATGGCACCAGCCCAGATCGGCACCTTGAAGAGCTCCGACTTGGCCACCATGCGCACGCGCCGCCGCAGCGCCTGAAACAGGACCGGGATGTCGTACAGCGACTGGTGGTTGGACATGACCACGAAGGCTTCGTCTTCGGGTGCGAGCTCACGGCCGACCACGCTGAGCTCGAGACTCGCATAGTCGACGATGGCCCGTGACCAGCTGTCGAGCCGCCGATCGCAGGTCTCCACGGTCAAGTTGCCGACCGCACCCTGAACCACCGTCGGCACGCAGATGCGGAGCGTGTGGAACACGGCGTTGGCGAGGTGCACGAGGGTCACTTTGCGCGACGGAGTCTAGTACGGCCGTGTGTGTTTTGGGGTCCGGGCACCAAAACAGCGGTCCCCCGGGCGGATCAGCGGTGAGCGGCCGGGGCGGACGTCCCGGCTGCCGACTTGGGCGGCGAGCCGAAGGACAGGAGCTTGCGCTTGACCGGCGGGGAGTGCGGCCGTCCTGGCGGCGGGACGCGCTCCTCGACGAAATAGATGTCGAAGCGGGCAATTTCGTCCTCGGGCCGCCCCGTGCGCTTCGCGTAGTTCTTCACCCACTCGCGCAGCCCGTCCAGGTAGACGTCGAAGCGCTTCTCGCCCAGGCGGCGATGGAAATCGCCGGTGATCTGGTTCATGTGAAAGCCCCCCGGAGGCTGCACGTCGAAGCTCGGAGCCTCTCCCGTCAGCGGATCGACCTTACGGCCGCTCTTGGTCACGGCGTCGATGACCAGCAAGCCGTCGTCGGTGGGCGGCGAGGGCGCGAACATGCTCCAGCCCTGGAACATGCGCGGGTAGACCACCATCGCCTCGACCCAGGCGGGCCGCCAGGTCGGCTTGAGGATGGCCGGCACGGCGCGGTTCTCGATCAACACCTGGCTGATCGCGACCAGCATCACGAACGCCACCGCGATCTCCCGTCCATACCCCGCCACGCGAACGAGCGCGGTCTTCGCATCCGTCACTGGCGGGGCCTGTTCGTCCGTGCCTGGCAGGGCCTCGAGATCGAAATAGGCGCTCGCCCTTTCTGGCGCCGCGAGCTGCTTCTTGAGCAGTCGTGCGACACCGGGCAGGCGCAGGAAGAGCGACCCCAGCGCCGGCATGGGCAACACGGCGACCGCGCTGCGCAGGGCGGGCAGGCCCTGGCTGCGCTTGCCGGCGACCTCGACGGCCACACTGTTGACGTCGATGTTCTCCGCGAAGCGCAGCCGCTCCAGACTGTCGAAGCGCTTCAAAAGGCGACAGACCGTGAGCGCGTAGCCGCTCTCCGGATCGAACTCCACCTTGGCCCTCGGCCGCCGCTGGGCGAGCCGACGGTGCGCCCACTCCCAGAACTCTCTGGGGATGAAGGCGAAAAAGACGGCGATCATGGTGTACGAGAACGGCCCGAGATCGACCATCGTCTCGATGGAAAGGTGCAGCACGCAGACCAGCGCCCAGGCCACCATGCGCAGGCGCGCGGTGGCGAAGGGAGAGATCAGGAGCACCGCGATGGCCGCCTCCAGCACCAGCGTGCCGTAGGACATCGACTGGATCGCCCACAGCGGCAGGTGATCACGAATGGATCCGGCGAAGCCCGTGATCATGCGATCCTGCTGCAAGAAGTAGTGAACCGCGCTGCCGTCCCGCCACTCGGGCCCGGTCTTGTGCACCACGTTGAAGTAGTAGATCGTGGCCCACTGCAGGATGAGCGCCGTCACGCCGAGCGACACCACGGGGCGGTCATCGAGCCTGGGTGACGAACGATCGTTGAGCGCTGCTGCCGTACCCTCGCGGCGTTCTCGTAAGGATGCGAGCAGGGCGTCCACGCTGAAGCGCCGACCCAGCGGCAGGAACAAGGTCCAGACCGTGAGCAGCGTGAGCACCACGTAGCCGCCATTTTCGACGGTGATGTTGCGACTGTTGATGCCGACCAAGAGCAGCGCCGACAGCGCGTGCATGAGCTTGGTCCTGAAGCCGATCATGAACAGGAAGTAGACGACGAGCTGCAGCAGCAAGAGGCCGAACACTTCGCCCGGCGTGCTGAAGGCGAGGTGCGGCGACAGCAGCCGATTGCTCATCGGCCGGAAGAGCGCGTAGTGGTTGGTCAGCCAGCCGTCGTTCGTGTAGTGCATCACGACGTCCGGCGCGCGGCGCGCCAGGTCCACGAACAGCAGCCAGCCGAGCGCCAGGCGCAAGAGGCCGAGCGAGCGCGGATCGGCGGTGGCGTAGGCCCGCCGTAGAAAGCTCCAGAAGCCGGGCTTACCCACTGTCACGGCTTCTCCTTGGCCGCATTGGGCGCGGAAACCGCTGCAGGCTTCGCGGGTGGCTTCTTCTTTTGCAACCACTCGCGCGCGCCGGAGTCCTTGACCGCCCCGAAGCTGATCAGCTTTTGCGGCGATAGCGGCTCGCCGTGCGTTTGCCCTGGCTTGGGTGACTTGTCGTGCACCCACCAGACATCGAAGGCCACGAGCTGGTCCTGAGGTCGATCGAAGTACTCGTGCCAGTGCACGAGGTACTCCCTGAAGAAGTTACGGTGCTGACTGAACCACGGAAAGCTCAGCTTGAGGCTGTAGTCGCACCAGAACTGCTCGTGCCCCCAGCCGTGCGGAGCTTCGGGGTTGAAATTCGGAACGGTGCCCGTGAACGGGTCGAGCTTTCGACCATCCTTGGTGCGCGCGTCCACGACGATATGACCGTCTTCGTAGGGAGGCTCGGGCGCGAACATGCCCCAACCTTCGAGCAGGCGCAGGCGGTCGACCACCTCCACCATCCAGGGCGCGCGGCCGACCTTCAAGCGCCGATGGATCCAGTTGTTGTCGCTGACGATCTGCGCGAGCAGCGTCGCAGCCAACAACGCGAGCAGTACCTCGCGCACGAAGCCACTGGCGCCGAGCAGATCGCCCCGCCAGGTGCGACGCGGCGGCGCGACGGGCTCGGGCCTGACCGCGGCGGGCTTCGCCGGTACGCCGCAGGCGCCGAGCCCGACCTTCTGAGAGAAGGCCATCCTGCGCGCTGCGAACCAGCGGTACCCCAGGCGCCCAAGCTGGCGCAAGCCAGGCAGCATCAGCCAAAAGCCGAGCAGCCAGCCACCCGGCAGCGCCGAAAGTAGCGAGCGCACCGCCTGCTCTTCCTCGTGCACACGGCCCTTGGCGTCGACCACGACCAGGGTGCGCTCGGTGAGCGCGGCGTCCACGCCCGGCGGGAAGGACTCGTGCGCGTCGTTACCGACGAAGGTCAGGCGAGCGAACGGGTCGAAGCGCTTGGCCAGCCGCGCCAGCCACAGGCAGATGCCGCAGTCGGCATCGTAGATCACGGTGCGCTTGCGCCGCTCGCTGGCGAACCAGCGCGAGATGATGCGGTACTCCCCTTCCCCGAAGAAGAGCAGGAAGAAGACGACCATCACGTACGAGAACGGACCCAGGCGAGAAGTCAGCGCAATGCCGCCGTGCAGACCGACCGCCAGCAGGAAGCCGAGCCGGCGCGTCCAGTCGAAGGCCAGCGGCGAGATGATCAGCACCGGCAACAGGTGCTCGATCAGGAGCGTGCTGCGGGTGAAGGCGCGCAGCACCGATTGGGGCACGTGTTCGCGGATGAAGATGCCCAGGTCGGTGACGATGCGGTCCTGGTACAGGAAGTAGTGGATGGCCGAAGCGTCTTTCCACCCCTGCCCGCTCTTGTGCACGGCGTTGAAGAAGTAGATCACGGCGAGCTGCAGCAACAGCAGCGGCACCGCCATGCTGATCACCGGATCGCTCGAAGGCGCGCCCAGGTTGCGATCGTTGAGCTCGGCCGCGCCGCCCTCCTTCGCCACTCGCATCGAGCTCACCAGGGCGTCGATCGAGAAGCGACGGCCGAGCGGCAAGAACGCCGTGATCACCGAGAGCAGATTGACCACCACGTCGCCGCCGTTCTCGACCATCAGGTTGCGCGAGTTCAGGCTGGTCATCAGCAGTGCCGCGAGCACCTGGCTGAGCTTCGTCTTGAAGCCCAGCGTGTAGCTGATGAACACCAGCCCGGTCAGCGCGAAGGCGACGTGGATCTCGGGCAACGTCGAAAAGGCGTGGAACAGGGAGAACAGGTGGTCTCCCATCGGCCGGAACAACGAGAAGTGGTTCGGGAGGAACCCTTCGTTCGTGTAGTACTCGCGTGCCTCGACCCAGCGTCTGCCGAGGTCGCAGAGCAGCACGATGCCGAAGCAAATGCGAAACACACCCAGCCAGCGCGCGTCGGCGGTGACGTAGCAATTTGCCAGGTGCGCGATCAGTCGCGAGTGTGGAGCGCCATCGCGCGGTTGCCCGGGAGCCGTCATCGGCGACGGGACTGTAGCAAAATTCCAATTAAATAACCCCACCTTAGGCCCGAGGCGCGGCTTCTTACCCCGGGCGGCCCAAAGCGCTTGCGAAGCAAGCGACGGGTCGGTGTAGGCTCGACCCCGGAGCCGGTCTCACACCGAGCTCTGGCCCGCATGAACATCGCGTGCATCGCCTGCCCGGCTCGGTACGCCATCTCCGACGAGAAGATCGTCGGGCGCAAGGTGCGCATCGGCTGCAAGCGCTGCGGCGCGAAGCTCGTGGTCGACGGCACGACCGAGCCCGTCAGCGTGCGCGCTGACACCGGTACCCCAAGCGCGCCTCCGGCCGAGCGCTACCACCTGGCCCTCTCCCACGATCAACGTGAGCGCGGCGATCTCAAGCGCATCGTCGAGCTCTACGGTCGGGGCGCCATTTCAGCGAGCACGCTGGCCTGGCGCGAGGGCATGGGCCAGTGGCTGCCCCTGTTCGAGATCGAGACGGTCGCCGCGGCCTTGCGCTCCGCCGGGTACTCACCGCAGCAGGCCGGAGCCCCGAGTTACGACGACGACGAGGTGGCCACACGGGTGGGGAGCGGTGGTTACTCAGCCGACGAGGACGAAGCGACGCACGTCGCCAGAAGCCCGCTCGACGACAGCAAGCCTCCGAGCCAGCCGGGGACCCATCGCTTCGACGACGACGACGACGAGGCGACCAGCGTGTTCGACTCGGAAGCTCTTCAAGCGCGCTCCGGCTGGAGCGAGCCCGCGTCATGGCGTGATCCTGCGCGGCAGCGGCCCCTGGCCGCTGGCGAGTGGCGTGAGCGTGGTCAGTCGCCCTTGCCGCCGCGGTCGTCGAGCCAACCCCCGGGCGCGTGGTCCGAGCGTGGCCTCGAAGACGACGAGGTCACCCGCATGGTGGCCCCGCTCGACGAGCGACCGGAGCGCTACCGCGAGCCGATGTTTTCCGGACCGGGCTTCGAGCTACGGCGGCCGAAGTCGCAAAGCCCCGCAGCGAAACCATCCGCGAGGCCGCCGAGCTTGCCCCCGGACGACGCCGCCAAGCTCACCGGGCAGCGCAGCGATGATTCCGTTCTGTTCACGCTCGAACGCCTGAGTAAGGGCAAGCCGGCAGCGGCGCAGGCGCACGAACGCGCCGAAATCGACTTCTCGGACCTGCCCAAGGTGTCACTGGGCCCGGCGGCGGCCAGCAGCGCGCTCCTGACGGCGCCGGCAGCGAAACTCAAAGCGCCACCGCCGGCGAGCTTCGTCGACGAAGCTCCCGAGCTTCCTCCAAAACGTGGCTCCAAGTGGCGAATCTTCGCCGTTCTCATGCTGCTGATCGGGTCAGCCCTAGGAGTGCTGTACGCGACGGGTCGCTGGCCTCTCGTCACGGCCACAGCCGTTGGATTGTGGCAGCGCGTGCAGGGCGCGCGCTGAATTTTGCGCACACGCGGCAGCGCGTGCCCGCACACTTCTTTTCGTACCCCTCACGGTGTACACTTCATCTCGTCTGGGCGGGGCCCACCCATGAACGACCTTGGAGATGTGAGCGGCCGTGTCCTGCTCGCCGACGACGAGGACGCGATACGACGCGCACTGGCCAAAGCGCTGGGTGCGGTCGGCTATCAGGTCGTCGAGGCGTCGAACGGAAGCGCAGCCGCGGAGTTCGTGAGGAGCCAGCCCTTCGACGTGGTGGTGAGTGATATCGACCTACCTGGCGCGGACGGCATCGAGCTCTTGCGCCTCGTGCGCAGCGCCAATCGGGATCTCCCGGTACTGCTGATGACGCCTGCGCCGGACCTCTTGACCGCCGTGGCCGCCGTCAGCCACGGCGCGCTCGATTGCTTGATGAAGCCCGTGGACGAGGAACGTCTGCGCCGGGCCGTAGACCAGGCCGTGCGCACCTACGCGCTGGCCCGCGCCAAGCGTCACGCGCTCGAGCGCATGAGCGCCCAGCGGCGCGGGCGGCTCGATCGCCCCGACCTGTCAGCCTCCTTCGAGCGCGCGCTCGGCGGGCTGTCGGTCGCGTATCAACCCATCGTGCGTGCCGACGGCAGCGGCGTGTACGCCTACGAAGCCTTGCTGCGCAGCCGCGAACCAGTGCTGCCCAACCCCGGCGCCGTGCTGGACGCGGCGGAGCTGCTCGGGCGCATCGTCGACGTGGGCCGCGCCATCCGCAGCCTCGTCACGGAACCGCTGCTGCGCCTGAGCCCCGACGCGCTCTTGTTCGTCAACCTCCATCCCCGGGACCTCGAGGACGAGCTCCTGGCCTCGACCTCGTCCCCGCTCTTCCCCTTCGCCGATCGCGTCGTGTTCGAGATCACGGAACGTTCGGCGCTCGAGACGGTGGACAACGTCCGGGGCAGCGTGGAGTCGCTTCGCGCCCAGGGCTACCGCATCGCGATCGACGACCTCGGCGCCGGCTACTCCGGTCTGACGAGCTTCACCGAGCTCAGGCCCGATCTGGTCAAGCTCGACATGTCGCTCGTGCGCGGCATCGACAGCGACAACTCACGGCAACGACTGGTCGGAACCGTGAGCGGCGCCTGCAAGGAGATGGGCCTGCCCGTCGTCGCCGAAGGCATCGAAACCGTCCCTGAGCGTGATTGCCTCGTGGACCTGGGCTGCGACCTGTTACAGGGCTTCCTGTTCGCCCGGCCCAATCCCGAGTTTGTAGTGCCGGCCTGGCCCCTGAGGGCCGGGTCCTGAGGGTCTAACGGCGATTCCTGGCGCTACGCGCGACTTGTTTGGTTGGCTGCCGCGGCTGCCAGAACGTGCGGGTCGCAACAGCGTATCTAGCCGTTCGTTCTGCCGGATCGAAGGTTCCAAGCAGGCGGCGCGAGCGAAACGCGCGGCCTGCGTCAGCAGGCTGCGCTGGAACCACTTCTTGGGTCTTGGCACAAGCAGATCTCGATCTGCAACGGAGACCCGAGTCACGACAAACTGACCGAACAGGCGCGGCTAGCCTGCAGAACACCCGGAAGGCCAAGCGCCCTGCGCAGGCACTCCGCAAATCACAAACCCGCGAGGCGGGCGGGGCCCGCCGAGCTCAGGGCGAAGCCCGCCGAGCCACACGACGAGCCCCGTGAGGGGGCGCAGCCCACTCACGGATGGATGTTGATGAGAGTGCCCTGTTCCGTCTGGTCACCGGCATAAGCAGCGTGCCAGTGCTCGGGCACACTCGGCGCGCTCCACATGAAGACGTAACGCGCGTCGATGGGAGCGAGGTTCACGCAGCCGTGAGAGCGGGAGCGGCCGAAGTCGTCGTGCCAGTAGGCGCCGTGCAGGGCGTAGCCGCCCTTGAAGTACATCACCCAGGGCACGTCGCGGAGCTCGAACTCGTGGTCGGCGACCTCGGAGTCCATGGTCGTCGTGACGTGCTTTTGATAGACGCGGTACTGTCCGGTCGGCGTGCTCAGCGTCTTGCCGGGCTCGCCCAGGCCGTCGCGACCAGTAGAGACCAGCGTGACGTAGACGGGCCGATCGCCCTCCCAGAGCGTGAGCGTCTGGTTGAGGATCGAGATGTCGATCCATTTCGTGCCCTTTCGTGCCCAGGGCGGCAGGCTGCTCTGCTTGGCAACCGTGCGCAGCTCGGCGCTCTTGAGCCAGCGGCCGTCGCGCGTCTCGACGAGACGATCCTCACCGTGGTTGCGCACGCTGCCGGAGAGCGGAATGAACTGCCGCGGACCCGCCTTCTCCTCGCGCTCGAGCGTGCCCTTCTCGAGGCGATAGAAGTACACGCCCTCGCGGCGTGTAAAAGCGACTGGCAAGCCGACGCTCTTGACGTCGTAGCCATGGAAGGGTGAACCGGAGTCGGCCTTGAGCTTGTCCGCGGGCAGCAGACGCGCGTCGGTGCTGACGGCGAAGCGCCGATTCTGCGCCTCCTCGCCGGCCGTGAAGGTCCCGATCAGCGCCACGCCAGCGTGACGCTTCATGCGGTCGGCGATGACGGCGTAGTGTGGCGCCTTGAAGGTCGAGAGGTTCGGGATGCGGCGAGCGCCGACCAGCCACCACGGCACCCGGTCATCGCCGTTTCCGCCGTAACGTACGCTCTGATCCATGGGCACGGCGTGATCGGGAATGCCGCCGATGGCCAGGCCGCGCTCGTCGAGAGGAACGTCGTTGGCGCCCACGTCGAGATGGTCCCACTCGTCCCTGAGCTTCTCCCAGTTGCGCAGGTGCCGCTCGAGGCGCATCTCGTACTGAAATTGCTCGGCCTTGCTGGGTACCTTCAGGTAGTTCGGCGCGATCGAGCGCAGGAACGCGTACTTGTAGGGCATCGGCCGCTGCCGATCGGGCTCCACCTGAATGGCCTTGGCCACGGGGTGGTCGAGCTTGATCGTGACGTCGGGACCGGCGCAGACGAAGCCCATGGGTCGGACGGCGTACCAACCCTCGGGGCACTCCCGCTGGGTGACGGGCCGCTCCGACCGCGCCACGCGAGCTCCCACCCGTAGCGTGCCGATGACGGGCGCCGTGGTGGACGGCTTGGCACGGACTGGAACGCTCATGGCGACCGGCGCCAGCTTGGGGCCGGCCTCGTCGGGGACGGGCACGTGGGACCAATCGTCCCTTTCGACAGCCACCCCGCCGTTTTCAGGCTTGAGCTTGGCGAGCGCCGGGTCGCCACTCTTGTCGCATGCCGGCAGCGCCGAGAGCACTAGCGCCAGCGACGCGGCCGCGCGCCCGATCCGGCCGGGACCAGTCTGGGAACCTGCCATCCCATCCCCTTGCCCTCCGCCCCGAAGATTGGCCAAGAAAGCGGCCCCGGCGAGCCGAAAGCGCCCCATGCTTTCAATAAGAATGGAGCTTGCAGGCCGAGGAAAACGGCGCAAGGCTCGCAGTCCCTCTTCACCTGACGAATCGAGCGCATGGCCAAGGACACCCTCACCATCACCGACAACCGCACCGGCAAGTCCTACGAGGTCCCGATCACCGACGGGACGATCAAGGCGATGGACCTGCGCCAGATCAAGGTCGACGACGACGACTTTGGCATGATGACCCACGATCCCGGGTTCCTGAACACGTCGTCGTGCCGCTCGTCGATCACGTACATCGACGGCGACAAGGGCATCCTGCGCTACCGCGGTTACCCCGTCGATCAGCTCGCCGAGAACGCGACCTACCTCGAGACCGCCTACCTGCTCATCAACGGCGAGCTTCCGACGCAGAAGGAGCTCACCGACTTCACCCACCAGATCACGAACCACACGTTCGTGCACGAGAACGTGCGCACGTTCATCGATGGCTTCCGCTACGACGCGCATCCGATGGGCATGCTGGTGGCGACCGTGGGCGCGCTCAGCACCTTCTACCCCGAGGCCAAGCACGTCGGCGACCTCGAGATCCGCCGCGCGCAGATGGTGCGGGCGATCGCGAAAATGCCGACCCTGGCGGCCTGGAGCTACCGCCACAGCATGGGCATGCCGTTCGTCTACCCGAGCAACGAGCTCAGCTACTCCGAGAACTTCCTGCACATGCTCAAGCGCATCGGCGAGCCGAAGTTCGACGTGCACCCCGAGCTGGTGCGGGCGCTCGACGTGCTCTTCATTCTCCATGCCGACCACGAGCAGAACTGTTCGACCAACGTGATGCGAGCGATCGGCAGCTCGCGCGCCGATCCGTACGTGGCCGTGGCAGGCGCAGCCGCGGCGCTGTACGGCCCGCTGCACGGCGGTGCCAACGAAGCCGTCTTGCGCATGCTGCGCGAAATCGGCAGCGTCGAGAACATCCCGGCCTTCGTCAAAGAAGTGAAGGGCGGCGTCGGCGGCCGGCTGATGGGCTTCGGCCATCGCGTGTACAAGAACTACGACCCGCGCGCGCGGGTGATCAAGCGCCTGGCAGATCAGGTGTTCGATCTCATCGGCAAGAAGAACCC
>DATLIL010000527.1:0-3342 GCA_035539475.1 Polyangiaceae bacterium | reverse complement strand
GTCGACATTCGTTAGCGAGGTCGATCAGGCGTCGAGGTTCGCCGGCGTCGGCCTCACGGACGATAGCCGAGACGCGCGAAGGCGTTAGGCCTCCGCCGATGCGAGTTGCTTGGTTCCACAGAGGCAGATCAGGCACGACCTGGGAACGAGCAGTGCTCGCCCCACGTGCCTTGCTCTCCGTGGACGACTTGCTTGGACGCCTCGTGCGACTGCGGCTGCCGCGCGACGTTGCAGACGCCGTCATCGAGACCTCGTGTCAGCGATCGGAAAGAGGACCCTCTTCCCAGGTAACGTTGATTCGTAGACCGCCGCCGTGAATGCCGGACGCCTGATTAATAAGCAGGAGGCTGGTACCAGGCTCAAGCACGAGCGGGCCATCATCCTCGTGCCAAAGCTCGCGCTGGCCACCCGTCGCACTTGGAAGAAGCTCGCTCCGGAACACGGAAACGGCACCTGTTGGTGCGCTGGACCATGCCGACTGGAGACGCGCCGCGGTCACTGGAGACCCGCTTCGGTGAGCGAGGCCCGTGGCGATAGATGTTCCAGTACCAATCGACGAGGCTCGCACGAGGGCAACTTCGCCACCGGTAGCACTGGCAGCCGTCACGCTGACGGAGCGCACCGAGATCGACTTGGTCGCCCCCGCGAGCATCTCTGCGTATGCAGCCCCGCTGTTAACGGGGCCCGCGCGGTTGATCGAGGCCGAATACCGGTGCGCCATGAGCTACACGCCCGGGTTCTGGAGGATGTCGCACTCGACGAGGATGGCGCCGACGCCCGTGCCGAACTGCGCGCCGATGACGTCTAGACGAATTGTGTCTCCGCCCTTCATCCAGGTGCGTCGATTCGCAAACGAGTCGAACGTACCCGACGCGATGGGCCCCATCAGAAAAGTGGAGCCCGTCCCCGTGAATGCGTTGTTCAGCTGCGTCGCGACACACGAGCCCATGAACCCGCCGACGCCCGTGTGCCCGGGATGGTTCGAGGAGCTCACTGCAATGGCGGCGTTCGAGGCGCCGGTAAAGACACGCGAGACCGCAACGCCGAATTCTTTCGGGGCGAGGATCGACCCGCTCGGGACGGTCAGGAGGTTTGTGCCGCTCGGCGTCGTAGCGTAGAACGGAAGACGCAGCAGTGCCGCTCCGGGCATACGCATCCAGCGTCCGGCCGACGGATTGTCGTTTGGCTTGACCGCGAGCACGTCGTCTCCAGCCACAGTCGACGCTGACTCGTATTGCCAGAGCGTGTTGCTGTCGAGGACGTGCGCGACCATGCCTTGGACGCGGCGGTCGGCAGGCGTCTGCTTGAGGACGGACAGAGAGGCAACGGGCTCGGCAATACGCTGCGAGACGAGCCGTGCGGCGTGGTCACCATGAAGGAGCCTAATGGGACTATCCCTCTTCTCGCGGCGAGGCCGCGTCTCAAAAGGTTATTGCTTGAGGCGCAGTCACCTCGCCGCGTAAAGAGCGAGGGGCGATGCACATGCCGCGCGGCCTGCGCGCGGGGGTTCCAAGCTAGGATTTCTAGGTCGGCTAAGTCTCAGCCAAAGCCGCGCTCTTCGCCTTCCCAGCGAGAGCCTGTACCGGAGACGATGGCTGCCCCACCAGGGCCGCCGCTGACGATATGGAAGGCACTAGCTAGTGCGTCGACCTGGTCATCACGTCGGTCGCCGACTCCGGAGAATGAGCCAATCTCATCAACGAACGCCTTGAGCCATGGCGCATTGCGCGGCACGAGCACTCGGCCATCGTTCCACGCTGCCGATACTGGCTGAGCGCGGACGAACTTATCGGCAGTCGCTACCTCTGGTTCGATGAAGACGTTGCCGCTGCTGACAACTTGAGCGACGCCTTTTTCCGTCGTCGAACAGAACCAGTGCCAGGAGCCGGGCCAACTCACGTCGACTGATTCGAGCTCCCGAATGAAGTCTGGCGCTTCGACCTGCATTCGTCGAATGTCAACAACGTAGAACAGGGGCTCGTCACCAGGGCGATCTTCCCGAAGGAGGACTACGCATACAGACCAGTCTGCTCGGGTCTTCGCCGTGTACGCTAGGTCGACGCCTTTGCCTATGCGATATCGAACCGGGAGCCGGTCGTAGAACCTGGCGCCCCGGAATACGGAAGACCCGCGAGGCCGCGGGCTGCCCATGTACAGCGACCACCAGTCGTACTCGCTGGTACTCCGTCGCTTCTGTTCGAGGAACTTAAGTGGCCGTTGATGCCAGAGGGGTGAGCCGTCTTCGCGGATAGCTGGCAGATTGATGATCTCCCAAACCAGCCTGCCGTCCTCGTCTACCTCTTTGGATAGACGCCCAATGAAGTCGTCATCGTTCCATCGGGTATGACATACAATGATGCTCCCCGTCGGATGCACACGAGTGAGCGCTGTCGACGAGTACCAGTCCCAGATACGCTCGCGCGAAAGCAGGCTCTCAGCGTCCTCGCGATCCTTGTGCGGGTCGTCGATGACGAGGATGCCGTCTACTGGATTACCAGTTAGCGGAAGTCGAACACCGGTAGCCAGAAGACCACCGCCATCCGCCGTCATCCACTCGCTGACAGCCTGAGCATCCTCTCGGAGTCTGACGCCAGCCGACACAGCCAGATCGCGGAGCCTTCTGCTGTTTTTTCGCGATAGCTGCGCGCCGTAGGTCGCGTATGCGTTTCGGAGCCACGGCTTGCGCGCCATGTGACGCGCCAGGCCATGCATGATTACTTCGGTTTTTCCGAACTGCGGTGGTACCGAGATAACTGCCCGAACCGGCTCCGTTAGAGCCCGCTCAAAGACATTCACAATCGGCAGCAGATGCTCTGGCCGCTCCCACCGTGGGCTAATTGCCGGGACGAAGTCCAGAAGCGGGAGCCGCGCTACCTGGTTCGCCCTACGCGCCTTCTCCGCTATCGCCGCCTTCAGTAGCTCATCCCGCGTCAGCCCCCTCGGTAGCGAGAGAGGTGATGACACGTTCGAGTTGCTCATCGGTCAGGCTTCCGAGACCAAGCGGAACGGGGCTACCATCCCTCCCGGTCACCTCGGTTCGCTTTGGAGCATCGAGCCCATCGAGTCGAGCGAGGCTCGCATGCACGCGGTCGAGGCCCTTGTCGGCATCCACAACGACCTTGGCAGCCTCGAGGTCGCCACCTTTCGCTCGTGGCCAGTACGCCCGCGAGAGCTCGTTTAGACGCGACTCACGGCTAAGCAGCTTGTCCCGATGAAGCTCTCGAGCCGCCTCAATCTCGTCGAGACTCGGTCGGGCCCGCTGGTACTCCTCGGTGAGCGCCTCATGCACCGTCGAATGGTGCAGACCAAGGTGCCTCCCAATGCGCCGCGACGACCATCCGT
>DATLIL010000526.1:0-6972 GCA_035539475.1 Polyangiaceae bacterium | reverse complement strand
CATCGGCACGGCGAGCGATCCGGGCATGCTGGCCGAGAGCTCGGCGAGGGCCGCCTCGTCGCGAGCGCAGACGGCGACGCGAGCGCCGACTTCCGCCAGCGCTCGCGCCAGGCCATAGCCGATGCCGCGGCTCGCCCCTGTCACGAGCGCGACCTTTCCGTCGAGCCGAAAACTAGGGGCGTATCGCTCGGGCTGGGCCATTTACTGCACGGACTTCTTCATCTCGGCCAGTTCTTGCTTGAACGCGGCCACGTTGGTCTTGTCGATCACGGTGACGCCGGTGTCGATGATGCCGTTCGCGGGCAGAGCCTTCTTGGCAGCGTCGCCCTTGGTCGCCAGGTCGTGCATCCACTTGGCGGACAGGTAGCCGAACTGGAACGGCTTCTGCACGACCGTCGCCGAGATCGTACCAGCCTCGATCGCGTCGAGCGTGGCGTCGTCCTCGTCGAACACGGCTGCCTTGACGGTGCCCTTCTTGCCGAGCCCCTCGAGCGCAGCGGCGATGGCCGGGCCGTTGTAGTTCCACAGACCGACGACCAGGCTCAAGTCCTTGTGCGCGTTGACGATGTCTTCGACGTTGGAGCGGGCCTTGGCGCGATCGGTGTTGTCCTCGCGCTTGTCCACGATCTCGATCTTCTTGTCCTTGATGGCGGCCTCGATGCCCGCCAGGCGCTGCGAGGCGTTGTCGGCCGAGAGCGTACCGACGAAGACGGCGATCTTGCCGCCCTCGGGGAGCAGGCCGGCGATGCGCTCGCCCAGGGCCTTGCCGGCCTCGAAGTTGTTCGTGCCGATGTAGAGCAGGCGCTTGGACTTGTCGGCGTCGGAGTCGAAGGTGATGAGGTTGGTCTTGGCCGCTACCTCGTTCAGGACGCGCAGCTGATCCTTGGGCGCGATCACGCTGACGGCGATGGCGTCGTAGCTCTGGCTGGCCAGATT
Organism: Polyangiaceae bacterium; assembly: GCA_035539475.1. Lineage (GTDB taxonomy): Bacteria > Myxococcota_A > Polyangia > Polyangiales > Polyangiaceae > PMG-095. Next base: position 6,036 of record DATLIL010000526.1, on the reverse strand, counting down.
TTGCATGATCTGGTTCTGATCCTCGGGCGTGCCGTTCGGCGGCATCTTCATGTCGACCTGGATTTTTGCCTCTTTTTCGTACTTCTTGAGGCCTGCCTCGGCGATCTTCCAGAACTGACTCGGGTTGTTCGTGACGAAGGCGAGCTTGACGACCTTGTCGCTCGTCGGTGTCGCGGAGCTGGCAGCGCCGGAGGCGCTTTCCTTGGCGTTGCAGCCGAAGGCGGCCAGCAGGGGAAGCGCAACGAGTGCCCGGCGCAGTTTACGATTGAAGTTGTTCATGTTCGTCACGTCTCCTGAGTTTTTCCGCACTACCAATTGAGCGTCACACCTGTGTTGACGAAATTGACGTCCTGCTTCTCGCCCTTGTACCAACGGAACATCGCTCGCATGTAGTCGATGTCCCAGTGGAAGCTCTTCGTGATGTGATAGACGAAGCCGGCCGAGATGCCCGTCTGTGTCTTGATGACACTGGTGTTGTCCGCCTCGGGCCCGGTCTTGTCGCTCTCCAGCAGGTGAACCCGTGATTGGCCGGCGGCCAGGTTGATATCGAACTTGCCCGGCGCGTACTGCGCAAAAACGGCAAACCCGTCGAAGGTGCGCAGCTCGAAGGCCTGTTCACCGGGATTGACCACGGTGGGACCGACGCTGGTGTCACCGCCCTGGAGGGCATAGTAGAGACCGAGACCACGACCATAGTGGCCACCTCCACCTAGGTGAATTGGTCCAAATTCCAACCGAGCCCCCCCGCCGAAGCCGTACATGGTCTCGTTTTCGTCGGCGAGCGCGATGCGGTAGAGCTTCTGGTAGGCGCCGTTGACGAAAGCCTTGACCAGGAAAGCGTCCGTTTCGAGCTTGTAGGTCGCCTCGAACTCCGGCCGCGGCGTCCGCGTGGTCTCCCAGGACCCTGCGATCTGAACGCCGTCGTAGACGCCCAGATTGAGCTGAAATCCCGCGAGCTCGGGCGTCGTGTACATGATGCCCGGTGAGAAGAACGCTGCCAGCACGCCGAAACCAATGAGGCCGGCTGTTGGGCCATTACCGCTCAAGTTGCCGTGGAAGCCGACCCCGTACTGATGTGCGTAGTCGAAATCCATCTGCACGATGCCGCGCGAGTACAGGCCGAGGTGACGACCGATCGTCACGGTGCCCCACGGCGCCTCGACCGCGCCGTAACCCTCACGGAAATCGACCTCGATGATGCGGTACTTCTGCTGGCCCGGCGGCTCGATCGTGCCCCATAGGGAGAACTGCGCCTTCAGCTTCAGCTCCGGCGTCAGCTGCTTTCTGACGCCAAAGGCCATCACGTTCGGAGAAAAGCCGTTGCGCACGCGCCACTGCGAGACGCTGCCCTGCTCAGTGGTGATGGGATCGCCGTTGCCGTCGACTTCGGGGATCACACCACCGGTGAGCCCGCCGCCCGGGACGATCGTTCGCGCCGTGCCGGTGGCTGGGTTGATGGATGCGGGGGGATAGGCGTCGCCGAAGGCATAGGTCAAGAACGTGTTGACCTGGCCCCCGGTGTAAGCCTCCCAACCGTCGGCCTCGCCGATCTTGACCTCGGCCGCTGCCGGCAAGGTGCTGAGCAGGCAACCAGCAACTGCCGCTGCGCTCGTTATGAATCGTTTGGTGTTCAGCACTTGCTCACCAATCGATTGTTGCGCCGGCGTTGATGAAATTTACGTCCTGCTTGTCGCCCTGGTACCAGCGAAACATCGCGCGCAGGTAGTCCACGTCGAGGTGCAGGTTCTTGGAGACGTGATAGACGAAGCCGGCGGAAATACCGGTCTGCGTCTTGATCAAGCTGTCCGGCAGGACCTTGTCGATGTCGAGCAGGTGCGCGCGCGACTGGCCAAAGGCCAGGTTGATGTCGAACGACCCGGGCGCGTACTGCAGGAACACCGAGTAGCCGTCGAACGTCCTGAGCTCGTTGGGCTCACCGACCTCCGCCATGGTGTTGGGGTCGACGTTGTTGGCCGGCCCGGCGAGGGTCGAGCCCAGCGAGCCCTCGGCGTCCAGCGCGCGGAACAAGCCAATGCCCTTGCCGTAGTGACCACCGCCACCGATGTGGATCGGGCCGAATTCCAGGCGCAAGCCGCCGCCCACACCCGTGATGGTCTCGCTCTGGCGAGCGTCGTTGTCCTTATAGAGCTTCTGATACACCCCGTTGGCGAAGACGTGAGTCTTGAACGCCTCCGTCTCGATATCGTAGGTGAGCTCGACCTCGGGACGCGGCGTTTCCGTGCGATTCCACGAGCTCGTGTACTCGACTGGATCGTACAGACCGATGTTGATGCGGAAGCCGCCCAGGCTCGGTGTCGTGTAGTAGAAGCCGGGGTTGTAAGAGGCCGCCAGCACACCGAAGCCGATCATGCCGCCCGTCGGTCCGGTGTCGCCCAGGTTGGTGTGATAACCGACGCCGTAGCCGTGGCCGTAGAGGTAGTCGACCTCGGTGATGCCGCGCGAAAAGAGGCTGAGCGCCCTGCCCGCCGTCACCGAGCCCCATGAGCCCTCGAGCTTCATGTACGCCTCGTGGAAGTCGGCGTAGACCGGGAAGTACTTGCGCTGACCGGTGGACTCGATCGTGCCCCAGATCGCCAGCACGCCGCTCAACTTGAGCTCTTCAGCCACCTGTGAGCGCACCCCGATACCGAGGATGTTCGGGAAGTAGCCGCTGCGCAGGCGCCATTTCCTGATCGAGCCGGCCCTGCCCGGAATGGGATCACCGGCGGCATCGGTCTCGGGAATGCGATCCGCCAGCGTCTCGAGACCACCACCCGGGATGATCGGACGCATGATCGGCATGCCCGTGGCCTCGTCGACAGGCGGCACCGGGTACGCGTCCCCCGTGATGTAGCTCAGGAACGCGTTCACCCTGCCCTGGGTGTAAACTTCCCATTCCCCCACCTTGCCCAGGGGGATTTCCGCGGACGCCGCCTCCGAAAGGAGCAGACAGGCACTCGCGACTGTCAGGCAAGTTTTCAACTTCATTCGACTAATTCCCTTCGAATTCCGGCGGGGGTCGCACAACTTCGCTGACCCGTTTGATGCTGCAAACGAGGCTTTACAGATTGGCGCGCTTGTTTTGCTGCCAATCAACCTGTCATATTACAGGTTGTTGATACCTGGCAACACTTGGTTGGTACCAACTCCGGACATTCTGCTACAATAGGTGCTGCTTGTGAATACACGAAATGGCATTTGATGCAGGTCGCTGACCTGAGCCGTTAACAAGCAGTAATGACAGGTAACTGACCGCGTTCTGACGCGGCGACCACAACTGGCAGAATTCGCGGAGGATCCGATGAAACGTTCTCTACTCGCCACCTCGGCACTCATCTCACTCGTCCTGCCCGTCCTCGTGACGAGCTGTGCGCTGGAAGAAGCTCCGCCGCCGGTCGCGGGCGGAGGCAAGTCCGGCAGTGGCGGGACCTCCGGCGGATCGAGTGGCTCGGGCGGCAGTGTCGTCGGCGGCTCGGCTGGCACTGTTGCCGGCGGAACGGGCGGCTCGGCTGGCAGTGTTGCCGGCGGAACGGGCGGCAGCGCTGGTAGCGCTGGTAGCGCTGGCAGCAGCGGCAGCGCGGGTAGCGGCGGCAGCGGTGGCGGCAGCGAGCCGATCACCGTCGATACGCTGGCTGGCGGAACGAACGAGTTCGGCTTCGCCTGGAAGGACTCCTTCTTCCTGGTGCCTTGTTACTCCGTGAGCGGCGTCGACTGTCTCGTGGTCAACGGCGAGTGCCCCAACCAGGACGCCGTGAACTTCGAGGAGAAGGGCTTCACGTTCAAGGAGCGCTTCCCGCTCGGCGGTGAGGCCGGCAAGAACTACGACGTCTCGATCAAGGTGTCGGGCATCGTGGAAGGCAAGCACTACAGCGGCGGTACGCGCCAGCGCGGCGATGACTCCTCCAACGCCAACGATCCCGCTGGTACGGACACGTTCCACATCGGCGGCACGGCGATCCCGTCGAACTACAACGTCTACAAGATGACGGTGTTCGCCCCCGACGGAACGACCGAGGTCGGCCACTACTACATGAACTCGTATCCGGCGGCGTTCACGGACGCCGAGAACCACCAGACCTTCCCGATCGCCTACGAAGGCACGGTCGAGGTGCCGGGCGGTGGTTTCGTCGAGTACCTGATCCAGGACTCGAACTGCCGCGCCATCAACAACTGCGGCGTCGGTGACAACGGTAACGCCTGCCCGAACGAGCGCGCGCTGCCGAACGATCCCGTGGCCGTGCCGACGATGTACGGCGGCCAGACCAGCGCCAGCATGAACGTGGTCAACGGCTCGACCGGGCCGTGGCACGCGCAGATGATCCATCTGACGGTCACCAACGTCGTCGAGAAGTAAGCGACCCGATCCGTCGCGGCGGCGTTCGCGTGGCCGCCGCCGTGACGGACATGGACTAGGCCGCGATCACACGTGCCAGCATGACTGCTAGCGACGTTCCCTATTTGCGTTTGCGACAGCGCATCGAACGCATCGTGCGCGGGTCGTTGGGCTCGGACTCCGAGTGTCCCGATGTGGCCCAGGACGTGTTCCTGGAGATCGTGCGCAGCAGCACGAAGCTCGACGATCTCACCAGCCTCGACGCCTGGGCGTCGACGGTGGCCCTGTACACGGTGCGGCGTGAAATCCGCCGCAGACGACGGCGGCGCTGGGTTCTGTGTGACGTCGAAGAGAGCACAGAGCTTCGCTACGAACCGGACACTGACGCAACGGAAGTGGCCAACAGGGTCAACAGCGCACTCCGGAAACTACCGTGTGAAGAACGCGAAATCTTGATTCAGCGAACATTGAATGGCTGCTCGATGAACGAGCTGGCCAGCGACCTCGGATGTTCGCTGTCGACAGCGCGACGACGGCTCAACCAGGCGCGCGAGCGCTTGCTCTGCATCGTGCGACGCGATCCGGCGCTGGGCCCCAGACTGCTAGCGAGCCACGCGCAGGCCAGATGAAAGTGAGTGAAGTTTGACAATCATGGATCGAGAAGACTCCAAGCCGCTCAACGGTCACGCGCGTAAGCCCGTGTATGGAGCCATCGAAGCTGGCGGGACGAAGTTCGTCTGCGCCGTCGGCACCGGGCCGGAAGATATCCACGCCGTGGAGAGGATCCCCGCCACCTCGCCACACGAGACGCTGGGGCGCTGCATCAACTTCTTCCGCTCGCAGCCCAAGATCGAGGCGCTCGGCATCGGTTGTTTCGGCCCGATCGAGCTCGACCGCCGCTCGCCTGCCTACGGGCACGTGACCACGACGCCCAAGGCGGGCTGGCAACACACCGACGTGGTCGGACCGCTGGGCGAAGCGCTCGGCGTGTCCGTCGGCTGGGACACCGACGTCAATGGCGCCGCTCTCGGTGAAGCGCGCTGGGGCGCGGCGCGCGGTCTCGACACCGCGGTCTACGTGACCATCGGTACCGGCATCGGCGGCGGCGCGCTCAGCGGCGGCCGTCTCGCGCACGGCCTGGTTCATCCGGAGATGGGCCACCTGCTCTTGCCGATCGAGCCGGACGACCTCGGCTTCGCCGGCGCGTGCCCCTTTCACGGCGCACGCTGCTGGGAAGGCGTCGCTTCCGGGCCCGCGATCGAAAAGCGCTGGGGCCGCCGCGCCGAAACCCTGGAAGTCGGTCACCCCGCCTGGGACATGGAGGCTCGTTACATCGCCTCGGGTCTGGCCACGCTCGTGCTCGTTCTATCACCCCAGAGGTTGATTCTCGGCGGCGGCGTGATGGAAGCGGGTCACCTCTTCCCCATGGTGCGCAAGCACCTGCAGACGGCGCTCGCCGGCTACGTGCAAGCCGAAGCGCTGCTCTCCGGCATCGACGACTACGTCGTGCCACCCGCGCTCGGCACTCGCGCCGGCATCGTCGGCGCGCTCGCGCTCGCCGAGCTAGCCGCCCGCTCCGTCTGATTGATTTGCTGGTCGGGAACACCCCGACCACTCTCTGCCTGTCGCTCCCTCCGTGTGTGGGGGAGAGGTAGGAATTGCCGCAGAGGCGCAGAGAACGCAGGGACATCACGGCCAAGCAA
>DATLIL010000525.1:0-4610 GCA_035539475.1 Polyangiaceae bacterium | reverse complement strand
TCGCCTTCACGACAACCGAGCCCGGGCTCACACTGCTCCTCGCCGTCGCAATAGACGTCGTCGGCGCAGGCGCCGTGGTCCGGCTCGAAGCGACAGCGCTCGATGTCGAGATCGCAGCGATCGGCGGTGCAGTCGATGCCGTCGTCGCACTGCTCGAGGTCCGTGCACGGTCCGCCGAGCGTCGGATCGACGCCTGAGTCGGCGTCCGGCCCGGGGTCGCCATCCTCCCCACCGGCGCCGGCGCCGGCGTCGTCGCCGCCGAAGGGGCTTCGCGCGCTGTCGTCACCACACCCGGACAGGGCGTACCCCAGGCAGAGGGCCAGGAGCCCGAAGACCCGCGCTACCGCTCGACCGGCCATCGCGGCCAAGCCTGCCACGGCCGAAGCCGTCGGTCTTCCCGAACTGGAGCAGGGGCAAAAGGGGACCCCAGGGGGCACGGCCCCGAGTCCGGCCCTTCGCGACGGTAGCCGCGGAGCGTGGGGACATGGCAAAATCGGGGTGCTTGTCCAACGAACGCCTCACCCGGCACGAGATCAGCTGGCTTCTGGCCCAGGAGGCGCGCGGAGCCGCCAAGGCCCTGCGCAGTGAGCTGCGCCCGGGCAGCGGCGAAGCCAAGCCGCCCGGCGCGCCTGCAATGACGTCGCTCGACGCGCTCGACGACGCCATCGACATGCTCTCGCAGCTGAACACCGGCGCTCGCGGCAAGGGTCGGCGCGGGCGTATCGACCTCGCGGCGCTGCTCTACGACGTGGCGCCGAACGCGCGCATCTCGATCGAGCCGGGCGCTGGGACCGAGGTCTTCGGCGACGAGGCTGATCTGCGCCGCATGCTCAACATCCTGGTGAGCCAGGCCAACTCGAGCTCGGGGCCGATCCCGAGTGCAGAGACCGAAGTCACCATCCGCCGGCAAGGCGACTGGGTGCGCATCAGCGTGAACCTGGGCCCCGACACTTCCGCGACCGGCGAGCTCGAGCGCCGCTGGCTCAGCCGTAACGCCATCCGTCACGGCGGCTGGGTCGAGCTCGAAGGCGGCACACAATCCATCTACCTGCAGGCGGACGGCGCCAGCGATCGCCGTGAAGTCACCGAGCTTCGTAAGGAGCTCGAACAGGCGCAGCAGCTCGGAGAAGCGTACGCGCGCGAGCTCGCCACCGCCCTGGCCGGCGGTGAGTTCCGCACCGAGCCACCGCCCCAGCCGGCCGGCGATCATCACGCGCGGTTCGAGGCCCTGCAGAGCGCGGCCTCGGCCATGCATCGCTCGCTGAAGGCGTACCTGGACGGCCTCAAACTCGACCTCAACGAGCACGGCGGCCAATCGACGTCGGCCGAGCTGGCGCAGAAGGTCGCGGCGCGCAGCGTCCACCTTCAGGATCTGATGACCGAGCTCGGAGCGATCGCCGACTGCCCACCGAGCGCTCACGAAACGATCGAGCTCGTGAGCACGCTGCAGGCTGCCTTGTCTCGCATCGAGCCGCGCGCCGCCCGGGACGGCGTCGAGTGTTCGCTCGAGGCGCCGGCCAGTCTCTGGCTCAACGAGCGCCGGCACATGGTCGACCTCTTGATCGACTGCGCGCTCGCGCACGCGGTGTCCGCCACACCCAAGGGGGAAAAGGTCCTGATCAGCGCCTTCTCCACCGAGCTCGGCGTGATCGTCAGCATCGCCGACGGTGGACCGGCCATTCCAGAGGCCCTGCGCGCAGAGGTCGTGCAGCACCGTGTCGACCCGGGCAGCCTCGGCCGCCCGTTAGGCATCGCGCTGACTGCGGCAGATGCCGTGGCGGCTGCGATGGGAGCCGCGCTCGAGCTCCGCGAGGGTGCCGGAGGACATCCGGAGGTCTGGATCACCCTGAAGAAGCGCGCGAGTATCCCTGCCGCCGGCGCCTGACGGCCGCTCTGGCTTCAATAGCGGCCCCTGCCCCAGAGCGCGAAGAGCAACGGAGCCCGTCGCGGACTATCCGCGGCAAGGAGGGATCGGCTATGATGAGCGGACATGCGCATCCTGGTCGTCGAGGACCAAGACTCGATTCGGCGGATGATTGAGGCCCTCATCCAGGCTCGAGGCTACACGGTCACGGCCGTGAGCTCCGGCGCGAAAGCGCTCGACGTGGCCATGACCGATCCACCGGATCTGGTCTTGCTCGATCTGATGCTGCCGGGGCAGTACGACGGCTTCGAGGTCTGCCGCCGACTGCGTAGCGATCCGGCCACGCGTCACGTGCCCGTGGTCATCATCACTGCGATGGACGACGACGCGACGCGCACCAAGGCCAAGCAGGCTGGTGCCAACGCCTTCTACACCAAGCCGTTCAGCCCGATCGCCCTGCTCAAGGAGATCGAGCGGCTGAAGGCCAGCGTGAACAGCGCCTGATTCGCTGCTAGCGGCTAGAGCTGGTTCAGCATCGTGCGTGCGCGCTGCTCGGCAGCGGCGACGATGCCCTGGGCTTCGATCGAGGGGATGCGCAGCACCTCGCAGAGCTCTCCGAGGAGCTTCTTTTCTTTTTCGTGCTGCTCGCCGTCCACGAACGTCACGAGCACGGCGTGCTGCAGCAGCACACGACGATCGTCGTAGCTGAGCTCGTGGATCGGAACGTCACCCAGGGAGCGAGGCTCCTTGGCGAAGAGCTGAATCACGCGCTTCTCCGTCGGCGTGGCTTCGAACGCTTCGATCAACCCCTCGATGATCTCGTTCTCTTCGCCCGCGATGCGACCGTCCGCCCATGCCACGCAAACGAGGCCCTTCAGGATGGCCATGTTCTCGTCGTCCATGATTTCCAAACTTCGCGGGGCTACGCGGGCGCGTCAACCACCGCGTGCTTGCTCGGCCTCGCGCGCAATCCCCACCGGCGAATCCGAGGCCACGGGCGGAGCGGCCGGACAATCAGTTCCGGGGATCCGATGACGCCTGCTGCTCGCTCGCCTGAACCGGCGGCGGGGTCAGTTCGAGGCCGGCGATCTTCTTGAGCTCACGACGGAGGTCGGGCTCGCTCGGACCATCGGCGCTGGCGAAGGTCTTGAGCAGGCTGCCGAGCTCGCTGCGCCGCGGCTCGTATACCCGGGGCGCCCGCACCTCGGACTCGCTCAGAACGGGCTCACTGCTTTCCGAGGATTCGATGAGCTCTGGCGCCGCCGGCTCCGGGTCCGGCGCCGTCAACACGACGAGATCTTCGGGCTCGAGCTCGACCTCGACCGCTTCGAACTCGGGTTCCGCTTCGGCGACGCTCGGCATCGGGTCGGTGAGATCACCGGGTTCTTGTGGCTCGAGTCGGACGGAGGGAGCCATCAAGGTGCCGAGTCGCGGGGTCCGCGCCAGTGGTTCGGGCGGAACGACCGAGGCGCGCCGGACCAGCGGTTCCGGGCGAGTCTCCGCGAGTGGCTCAGGCTCGGGCGTGCGCTCGAGCGTGACCTCGATCTCGGCCACGGGAGCGGGCTCGATCACCGGGGCCGGCGCAGGGGCTGCGATCGTCTGGGCCGGCGGCGTCGGCGGCGCCTTGGGCACTTCGGCGGCAGGCGGCGGCAGGAGTCCTCGTTCCAGCGCACGTGTGGTCTCGCGTGAAACGCGCGCCAGGGCCCGCCGGGCAGCAGCGCGGTTGACCGGGATCAGGGCCGCCTCGAGCTCACCCACAAGCGAGGCCAGGCTCGCCGTCGGGGGCCTGCTCGCGGAGCGCACGAGCGCGGGAGTCAGCGAGCTTGCCGCTTGCAGCAGCTCGCCGAGCAGAGCTCGCAGCTGCCGTTCGGCACCCGCCTCGTCGGTGGGTTCGCCTGCGCACAGGCGCACACTTCCGTCCTCGGTGAGCTGTACATCCTCGGGGCGCACGACGCGGGCCGCCAGCGCTACCTGGTCAGCAACAGCGAGCACCAGGTGGCCGGCGCTCTCAGCAGCCAACGGTGCCTGCCGGGCTCGGGCCGCGAGGGTCACTTCTGCCAGCGAGACGCTCATGCTTCCTCGACTGGTTCCATAAGGCAGGTCTCCCAAATGGGACAAAGACCTTGCAGGGCGACGAGCCGAATCGCCCACCCTGGCCAGCAGATCGCAAGGCGATCGTGGGGTTATGGGCCCCCTAGCCCCGACCGGCTATAGTCTTCCCCTGCCTCGATGATCCAATGCCCTCGCTGCGGAGTGCCAAACGCACCTGAACAGCCCTTCTGCGTGGGCTGCGGCTTCCCGCTGCACGGCCAGGCATTTTCGCATCCTCCACAGCCGGCGTACCCCAGGCAAGACTACGTGCCGCCGCCGGCCGCACCTGCGCCGGAGCCGGAGAAGCCGCCATCGCCCACCACTTTTCGAGGCACCATGGTGGGCCTCGCTCCCGATGCTCCGCCACAAACGGTTCAGAGCTACCAGCTTCCCGCGCAACATCAGGGAATGAAGGGCACGATGCTGGGCATCGCGCCCCCTACGGCGCCGAGTGAGCCACCGCCACCAGCACCGCCGCCGGTTCCCGCCGCGCACGCAGGACTGAAAGGCACGATGCTGGGCCTTGCACCCGACCCCGGTCAGGCTGCCGTTGCCCCGCCCTACGTCGCGCCGCCTCAGCCGCCCGCTGGTCCTGTCTACCCCGCGCCGCCGCAGCAAGTCGCTCCGCAAGCCCCGCAGCAGTACTACGCGCCGC
>DATLIL010000524.1:0-1749 GCA_035539475.1 Polyangiaceae bacterium | reverse complement strand
CGCCAGGACAGAGGCGCTCGGCAACTGGCTGGGCCTGGGGGGAGCGGCGCTGGGCGTGCCCTTGCCGGCGCCGGACGGCTTGCAGCCCCAGACGGCGCAAAGGAGCAGCAGCCCGACCAGTCGCGAGGTCACTCGGTTTGCTCGGAGGTCGGCGTGTTCGGCGGAGGCGGCATCGTATCCGGCGGGGGCGGCAGGACGAGCGTCTTGCGGTCCTCGTCCTCCTCCTCGTCGTCGAAGATCTCGTGGGTGATGTCCTCGGCGGCGAGCTCTTCTTTGGCCGCGCCGAGCTCGCGGTTGGTGTCTTCGAGCCGGTCCGCGAGCACGCCCAGGAACTGCCACAGCAGCTTGACCGCCAGCTGGTGCTCCTTGCGCAGGATGTCGAAGAAGTCGGTGCGGCGGATCACCATCAGCTCGCTGGTGCCGTCGCTGACGACGGTGGCGGAGCGTGGCGAGCTGCGGACCAGTGCCATCTCGCCGAAATGCGCTCCCGCCGGCAGCGTGGCGAGATCGACGTCGCCGCGCACGACCTTGACGTTGCCGCTGAGCACGATGAAGAGCTCCTCGCCCTTCTCGCCCTCGGTGATCACGCGCTCGCCGTGGGTGTAGTGCGTGACGTCCGTGACCTCGAGCACGCGCAGGATCTCGCGGTCGTTGAGCGGCCGGAACAGCGGCATGCGCGCCAGCGTGTCCTTCTTGAGCTGGAGCTTCTCGGCGCGAGCCTCGTCGCGCGCCGAGAGGTCACCGACCGTGACGATCAGCGCCGTGATGTTGTCCTTGCCGCCGAGGGAGTTGGCGGCGTCGATCATGGCGCGCACGGACTCGTCGGCGTCCGGCATGGCCAGGTGCTTGCCCAGCGGCTCGGGATCGTCGTCGAAATAACCGCACAGACCGTCGGAGCAGAGCAGGAAGCGATCACCCGCGATGAGGTCGATGACGAGCGTGTCGGGCTCGACGTGCTCGTACACGCCCACCGCGCGTGTAATGGCGTTCTTCTGCGCCAGCTGCTCGACCTGCTCGCGCGTCATCTTCTTGCGCTTGAGCAGCTCGTTGCGGACGGTGTGGTCCTCGGTCAGCTGCTCCAGCACGCCGTCGCGCAGGAGGTAGATGCGGCTGTCGCCGACGTAGATGATGAACGCCTCGGTGCCGATCACCAGCAGCGCCGTCAGCGTCGTGCCCATGCCGCGCTTCTTGGCGTCCTTGGACGCTTCCGCGTGGATCTTGCTCGAGGCGCGGTTCACGGCGAACTCGAGCATGTTCGTGATGTCGCGCTTGCTGACCTTGGCGGCGCCCGCGGCCTTGGCCGCGTAGTCCGTGAGCAGGTCGGCCTGGCGCTTGATCTCCTCGTGCAGCGTGCGCACTGCCAGCGCGCTCGCCACTTCCCCCGCGGCGTGGCCGCCCATGCCGTCGCACACGACGAAGAGGCCGATCTTCTTGTCGACCAGGTAGTTGTCTTCGTTGTGCTCCCGCTGGCGGCCCACATCCGTGAGGGCCGCAAAGTGGATCTCGGGGGTGCTCATTCAGGGGACGAGGATAACCAGGAAGGCCAGCGTCTCCAAGGCACGGTGATTTTCTGGCTTTTTGGGTCCGATGTGCGTGCTGTGGGGCGTGTGGCCGGATGGAAATTTCTGGCTCGGCGGGCTTCGCCCGCCTCGCGTTTGTTTTTGTTTGGCGGAGTGCCTTCGCATAGCGCCTGGCCTTCCGGGCGGAATGTTAGAAAGCGGCGCCTGTTCGGTCAGTTCGTCCCCCGTC
>DATLIL010000523.1:0-6124 GCA_035539475.1 Polyangiaceae bacterium | reverse complement strand
CGGCCCTACGCCGACGGCCTGATCCTGCACCAGCTCTACTACGCCAACGAGGTCCGCGCCTGGGACGAGATCGACACCGGCGCCAAGCTCGGCTTCAGCGACAAGGAACGCGACCTCGCCGAGAAGCTCATCGAGCAGCTCTCCAGCGACGAGTTCGAAGCCGAGAAGTACACCGACACCTTCAGTGATCGCGTGCTCGGCGCCGTCGAGCAAAAGGTCGCCGGGCAGGAAGTGACGATCGCGCCCGAAGCGCCCAAGGCCCAGATCATCGATCTGTTCGAGGCCCTCAAGAAGAGCCTCGCCGAGAAGCCAGCGCCCCCGCCCGCGATCAAGGGCGGTCCCAAGAAGGCCGAGCCCGCCGAAACCAGCGAAGAGAAAGCCGAGCCCAAGAAGAAGCGCGGCGGCTCCAAGCGCTAGCTCGGGCTCTGCTCTTCATTAAGTCCTGGTTATTGGGAACACGCCGCGCACGGCGCCGCCTGTCGCGCTGTACGTGCGCGCGCTGTGCGCTCCGTGAAACGCGGCAGGCGTTGCCGTCTCCAGCGTGTTCGCCCCACCAACCAAAACTCCGCGTGAGCTGCGTCGGTTCCCCACCACCTTCAGTTCCCCACCACCTTCAGTTCCCCACCACTCCCCGGGGACACCCTCTCCACGTCGCAACAGCTGTTACCCAGATAACAGGGCTCAAGTGCGTGGGACCCTTGGATATTCTCGAGTTGGCTCCGAGCACGAACTGCGTTCTGCGCGCAGCCGGCACGCCTCGAGTAGTGAAACAATCAAACGTTCCGCGTGGTTGCCGCTCGTTACCTGGGTAACTCGATTCTCGACGTGAACCGGGTCGCCCCGGCTGGACCACCGTTGGACCACGGTCGGACCGGTCGAACGGCGGAGCACGAGAATTTTGGCCGTGTGTGCTGCCTGGGCCTATTCGTGTGGCTAGGAGGCCAAGAGATGCGACGAAAGATTGTGATCAAGCCGCGACCGGCGACGCTCGTCGTCATCGAGTTCGGCGCAAGCTGGCCGCGCTGGCTCCATCCCAATCTGTCCGGCGATCTGGCCGTGGTGGCCCAGCACTATGAGGGGCCGCCGACCGATCTCGTGACGCAGGTGGCGAGTCGGGTGACGCGCCTGACCGGCATGGGCTGGGAAGTCGAGGCGATCGTGCTGGTGGCCAACGAGCGCCACGACGTCGAGGCCGTGGCGGCGCGCTCGGTGCTGGCGCGCGGGCTGATGGCTCATCTGCGCAGCGCGGGCGGCGTGCATTTCACGCTCAGCCTGGACGACAGCTTCGGGCGCCGCTCGGCGCAGTCGTTGAACTACCTGGCTGCCGGGCTCGAGCCCATGGCCAACGCTTGTGGTGTCCTGCTCGGCGTGCGCGTCGGCGAGCGGGAGCCGCTCTACAGTCGGCCGCTGCTCTCTCGTCCCGCATCGTCGAAGGTCGCGAGCGCGAGCTGACTCAGAGCATGCACTGCTCGAGGCGGTCGACGTTCTCGGCCGCCATGGCGCACTCGAATTCGCGCCGCGAGACTCTGGCGCTGCAATCCTGGAAGTCCGGATCGCGTCGTGCGCGTGCGCGCGCGGCTTCTTGCAGCTTGAGCAGGTCACCGGCCGTGGTGCCCTCGCGATCGGAGCGCACCAGGAGCTCGGTGTAGCGATCGAGCAACGACGCGCACTCGGTCTGGTCGAGGGGCTTGCTGCAACCAGAGAGCATGAGCACGGCGAGCGCCGCGAGCACCGCGCTCAATCGAAGCATTTCTCTTCGATCTCTTGCGCCGTGACAGCGTTGCGAACGCACTGCATCGCACCATCGGTGATGCGCCGGCCGACGCAGCGCTTCATGATGTCGCCGCGCATCGACTCCTTCGTCGCTTTCACCTCTTCGGCGACCGGCGTGCCCGCATCAGCCGCCTTGAGCTCGAGGCGAACGACGGCTTCGACGATCTCCTCGCACTCCTTCACGCTGGCGGGGTGACCGCAGCCAGAGAAAACCAGCAAAAATGCAAGACAATGCCAGGGCTTCACGGTAGGCCCTGGGATTTGTCCGGGATCGCTCCGGCGGCAAGCGGTGATTGCAGAAATCTGGACGAGTGTGCAGGTGCTGCTACCTTGAAGCCAGAATGACCCGCCCGCGTTCAGCCGCGGCAGAGAGCCCTACGCCGGAGCTTTTCCTGCGCAAGGCTACGTTGGCTCGGACGGCGGGAACCCGGGCCAAGTACGCGCAGCGCGGGCTATCCCACGACGGGGCGCTCGACCGCACCACGCGCACGATGCTGCTGCGCCAGCTCTACCTGTCACATATGGAAGCGCGGCGCTTCGCCGACGCGCTGAGCGTGGCCGAGCAGATGGTGGAAGGCGCCGTGATGGCCGATGTGGCGCACCAGGACGCCGCTCGCGCCTGCCTCGGACTGACCGATCCGGTACGCGCCATCGTTCATCTGCGCATCGCCAGCCGCGTCAGCCCGCCGACGCGCCGCGCCTTTCACCTCTGGACGCTGGGCAGCGTTCTCTACTTCGCCGGCCGTCACCGCGAGGCGATCGGCGCGCTGTCGCGCGCGGCGCGCTGGGGCACCACCGACAAGCCCCTCTATCGCGGGCAGCTGGCCCTGGCGCGCATTTCGGCGGGCGAGCCCTCCGGCAATTTGCGTATCGTCCGAGAACGCCTGGAGGAGGCGCCGTGCGGACAGGGCTACGGGCAGTTCGTGCTCGGAGAGCTGGCCTTTCACGAGGGCGACCTGCCGGCCGCAGAGCGCTACCTCGCGGCCTTCGTGCGGCGCACGACCGGGGGCCGTGTGGCGCTCGAGGTGGCGCTGGCCGCGGAAATAGAGCGTTCGCGCAGGCTGCTGCGGCAGATCCGCGGGCGTCGCCGGCGTAAGGCCGGGGACTTGCGCTAAGCTTCGGGCCGTGGCTCCCGACGCTTTCACGGCCGCTCTCGAAAAAGGGCCGCTCTACGCCGCGCTGGCCGCGCTGGCCGGTGGTTTCCTGGTGAGCCTGACCCCCTGCGTCTATCCCATGGTCGCGGTCACGGTCAGCGTCTTCGGCGCGCGCTCGGCCAAGCACCGCTGGGAGGGCGCGCTGCTCAGCGCTGCCTTCGTTCTCGGCATCATGGCCATGTTCACGCCCCTCGGCGTGGTGGCGGGCATGACGGGCTCGATGTTCGGGTCCGTCCTGCAGAACCGCTGGATCATCGTGGCCATCTCCGCGCTGTTCGTGCTGCTCGCCGCTGGCATGTTCGGAGCCTACGAGTTCGGCTTGCCGTCGGGCCTGACCAACCGCCTCGCGGAGGTCGGGGGCCTTGGCTACAAGGGCGCCTTCTTGCTGGGGCTCGTGTGCGGCCTGATCGCCGCCCCCTGCACGGGTCCGGTGCTCACCGGCATCCTGACCTGGATCGCCCAGACCAAGAGCGCCGGCCTCGGCGCGGCCGCCATGGCAGCCTTTTCACTCGGGCTCGGCGCACCCTTCTTCCTGGTCGGAGCCTTTGCCGTGCAGCTGCCGAAGAGCGGGCGCTGGATGGTGCACGTCAAGTCGGCGCTCGGGATCGTGCTGCTGATAGTGGCGCTCTACTTCTTGAGCACCACGTTTCGCTCGCTGGGTTCTTTCGCGACACCGTCACCTACGTTCTACGGCGTGGCCGCGGTCGTGCTCCTGCTGGGCCTGATTGCCGGCGCCGTGCACCGCGAGTTCTCCGAGCCTGGTTTCGGCGTGAAGCTCGGCAAGGCCGCCGGCATCGTGATGGTCAGCGCCGCGGGATTTGCCATGGTCGCTGCCTTCACCAAGCCGTCCGGCTCGCTCGCCTGGCACAAGACCGACGTGCAGACGGTTCAGGAGCGGGCCAAGCGCGAAGGCCGACCGCTGCTGGTCGACTTCACCGCGGCCTGGTGCGTGGCCTGCAAGGAGCTCGACAAGGTCACCTTCGCCGCGCCCGACGTGAACGCCGAAGCGTCGCGCTTCCTGGCGGTCAAGGTCGACGCTACCGACCAGGACGATCCCAACGTGGAGAGCACGCTCGAACGCTTCGGCGTCAAGGGCCTGCCGACCGTGCTCGTCTTCGACTCGAGCGGCAAAGAGGCCAAGCGCTTCACCGACTTCGTCCCGCCCGAGCAGTTTCTGAGCGAGATCAAGAGCGTCAACTAGGGCTCGAAGTCGGCCTTGGGCGCAGCGGGCTTGGGCGCTGGCTTGGGCGCAGGAGCCGGTGCTGGCGCACTGGCGGGCTTGGGCGCAGGAGCCGGACTGCGCCGCGCCGACGAGCGCTTCTTGGCCTTCTTGGGTTTCGGCTCTTCTTCCTCCGCAGCAGGCGGCGGGGGCGGCGGCGGCGCGAAGGTCTGCTCGAGCTCGTGCAGGAGCTCGCCGGAGCTCTGCGCGAGCTGCTTGCGGCTGTCGGCGATCAGCACGAGCAGCTTCTGTGCATCGGTCAGGTTGGCCTTCACCTCGCTGCGCTTGCCGGAACCCTCGCTCTGGAAGGCGCTGTCCGTCTGTCGGTCGAGCTCGCTGACGCGGGTGCGCAGGTGATCCACGGCCTCGTTGCCCTTGGTCGCGGCCGCAACGCTGGTGAGCTTCGCGGTCGAGGAACGCAGCGCATCCAGGAACTTGCGTTGGTTCTCCGGCACCTCGCCCGTGACCTCGACGGCCGGCGACTTTCCGGGGGTGACCACCACCTTCACGCCCTGCTGCTCGAGCTCGGCGGCGCGCTGCTTGAGCAGCGGCGAGAGCTGCTTGGCCTTGTCGCTCTTGGCGCCGAGGCCACGCGCCAGCTCCGCGCGAGCCGCCTGCTCTTGCTCGAGCACCTCGGCGGTCTCGACCTGGAAGTGGTAGAGCGCGACGAAGAACTCGTCGTAGTCGGGGTGGCCGGCGGCGTAGTACTCGCCGCGCGCGACCTGCGTCGTCTCCGTCCGCGTGCAGGCCGCGCTCAGTAGCGCGGCGCAGAGCAGCACCTTAACGACACTCGAGAGTCGTCGCCCAGAGTTCGTCATGTCCACCGATGGTCTGGATGTATAGCGAGACGGCGTACTTGCCGGCCACGAACAGCGAGCCCTGACCGGAGCTCGCGCCCTTGGGCGAGAGTTGAAGTGGCTCGCCCACCAGCTCGAGCTTCGAGCTCAAGAGCTGCGTGCGCACCTGGTACATGCCCGTCTTGCCCTCGGTCCACTGCAGCAGCCACTGCCCGCCGGGCAAGGCGGCGGCCGAGGGAGCGATCTGCCCGCCACCGACGCCGCCCGCCGGGGCCTGGAAGGTGACCCGGTGCGCTTCGGTCTTGAACGGCTCGCCGCTGGCGAGCTCGACGCGCCAGGGCTCCTGATTGCTGTCGCGCCCGGCAAAGACGAGCAAGTAGCCGCTGTCGGCGGCGGCCACGAACGGCGTGCCGACGAGCTTTGGACCAGGGACGGCCGCGAGCTCCGAGCGCTTGCTGCCGTCCTCGCCCAACCAGCCGAGCATGATCTTGCCCTCGAGTCCGCCGTCGCGGAAAGCAACCGCGTGACCAGCGCCGACGCTGGCCACGCGCGGCTCGGTGATGGCCGTCGCGCTGGTCGGCCAGATCGGCTCCGGCGTGCTCGAGACGACGCGCGCGATCGAGCCTTCTCCCAGGCCGATGCTGAAGGGCAGCTTGGCGTCGACGGTGCGCGCGAACTTGAGCGGGCCGCCGTCGCTGTCGACGGCGAAGGTGGGGGCGCCCGAGGCGACCAGCGGAACGACCGACTTCAGCGGCTTGTCGCTGGTCTTGTCGAGCACGCTGCTGGCGTCGAGCGTGGCCGGCGAGAGCAACAGGCCCTGCGCCTTCTTGCTCGATTCCGCGAAGCCGAGCGCGAGGCGCCCGTCGACCTCACGCGCTGCGAGCAGCGGCGGCACGCTGCGATCGACCGTCGCGCCCAGTCTCGCCGGGTGCGCCACGATGCTGCAACCCGTGGGCGGCGTGACGACACTGGCCGAGACCGACGCGGACGGTGCCTCCTCCGGCGCTCGCTCCGTGCGCTTGCCGAGCATCAACACGACCGCGAGCAACGCGAGCAAGACCGAAGTCCCGCCGAGCATGTAGAGCGCCAGGGTGAGCCGGCGGTCGGCTTGTTTGCGCTCGAGCACGTTGGTGTGGTCGGCGACGGACGCCGCTGCGGGCGCAGCCGGTGCGGCGGGCGGC
>DATLIL010000522.1:0-7336 GCA_035539475.1 Polyangiaceae bacterium | reverse complement strand
AGCACTGCCCGCATAAAGTTCTGTCAATGCGCTCGTAACTCCTCGCAGTGAGGCAGGGTTTCACTAGCGGTGCTCCGAGTTTGTATTCAAACTACGGGTTGGTGCTCCCATGACGAAATGCGCAGGACTTGGGTCGACGTTGGGGGTGTTGGCCATGTTGTTCACCGGCGCCTGCACGGTCTCGCCGGCCGCGGAGGAAACGCGGAACGGTACGCTTTCTCAGCCGATCGCCAAGACGGATACGCGCAAGGTCTATGCGCATTTGATGCCCTGGTTCGAGCTGGGTGGCCTTCACTGGGACAGCATCGGGCGCCACTACAACCCCCAGATCGGCACGTATCATTCGGGGGACTACGACGTCATCGAGTATCAGCTTTTGCTGATGAAGTACTCGGGCATCGACGGCGTCATCATCGATTGGCCGGGTCGAAGCACCATGTACGACGACCTGCCCGACAACGCGGAGAACACCGATCAGATCGTCGACCAGACCGCCAAGTTCGGCATGGAGTTCGCGGTCTGCTTCGAGGACCAGTACGCGACGGACACCAACGACGCGATCAACTCGATGGTCTGGGCGAGGGACCACTACTTCAACAAACCGAACCACATCCAGATCAACGGCGCTCCTGCCCTGTTCGTGTTCGGGCCACAGCGCATCGGAGCGGGTGACTGGCCCGCGGTGCTCGGCGCCACCGGGACCGACCCGGCGTTTTTCACGCTCTGGTACGAGGAAGACGACGGCGGCACGCGAGACGGCACGTACGCCTGGCTCTACTCCGACGCGCTCGAAGGCGTCTCCGGCTACTACGAGAGGGACGATCAAGGCCTGAAGATCCCCGTCCTCTACCCGGGCTTCAACGCGGCTTACGACAACGGCGCGCCGGGGTGGGGCATCGCGTACGATCTGGGCGGCGACACCTTCACCTCCACGTGGAACCTCGCGCGTAATGCCGGTGACTTTCTCCAGATCGCCACCTGGAACGACTACACCGAAGGCACGATGATCGAGCCGAGCGACGCGTTCGGGTATCGCTTCCTGACGACGCTGCAAGAGCTCGTGGGCGCCGTGTACAGACAGGAGGAGCTCGAGATCGTCCGCTTGCTCTTCGACCGGCGCCGGGCTGGTGATCCCAGCGCCGAGGCCGCGTCGCAGGCGCTCGCCAACCTCGACGTCGCTGGTGCCTGCGCGGCGCTCGGCTGCACGGCACCGGTCCGCGACGGCAGCGGCGGAACGACCGGCAGTGGCGGAACGACCGGCAGTGGCGGAACGACTGCCAATGGTGGCGCGACCAACGGCGGTGCGACCAGCGGCGGCACGACCAACGGCGGTGCGACCAGCAAGGGCGGCGCGACCAGCAGTGGCGGCGCGACCAGCAATGGCGGCACGACCAGCGATGGTGAGGCCGACGCAGGTGAGGAAAGCGGTTGCTCCGTCAGCTCGGCAGCGAGCAGGCGCTCCTCGGCGCAGCTCTGGCTCACTCTTGCGGCGCTCGTGATCGGGCTGCGACGGCGGCGCGGGACGCTATCCAGCGAGTGATGGCGTCGCGCGCCATCGGGAGGGTGATGGCGCCGTGGCGAAGGAGCTCCGTGTGGAAGGCTCTCGCGTCGAAACCGGCGCCGAGCCGAGCTTCCGCCTCGCGGCGCAGCGACGCTATTTCGAGCTCGCCCACGCCGTAGCTCACCATCTGGCCGGGCCAGATCGCGACGCGATCGACGTACGAGGCGGCCTCGTCGTCCGAGAACGCGACTTGCTTCTGCTTGACCCACGCCACGGCTTGTTCGCGCGTCCAGCCGAGCGCGTGAATTCCGGGATCGACGACCACGCCCGTGGGCAGATGCAGCGTTGCCCCCAGGCGCTCGAGCTCGGAGCTGTAGAGCCCCATCTCGTCCGCCAGGCTCTCCGCATAACGTGCCCAACCTTCGATGAAGGAGGTCGGATCTGCGGGTACGCCGAGCTCGCCCCGCTCGATATCGATGCCGACCTGGAGGTGGTGGCCGGGGATCCCCTCATGAAAGGTCGTGTGCTCGACGTAGGCCCGCGTGAGCGCAGCGAAGTTGGTGACGTCGATGCGGTAGCGTGCCGGGCGTGAACCGTCTCTATCCGCGGGCTCGTAGCGCGCGGCGGGGTGCGAGGTGGCCTCGAAGTCGTCGAATGGAGCCAGCACGAGCGGCGAGCGCGGCACACGTTGAAACCAGCGCGGCGCTGTGAGCGAGGCGCGCTCCATCGCGGCGGTCACGAAGGCCAGGGCCTCGTCTGCGCTGGCGAACCGATTGCGTGGGTCGACGTCCATCGCCGCCTTGATCGCGCGCAGATCCTGGACCTCGGACCCATACAGGCGGCGCGCAAGCTCGATGCCCTTCGCTTCACGCTGAGCCACCAGCGCTTCACCGCGCCGGTAGAGCTCGCGCGGATCGATGCTGGTCGTCGTGAAGTTGAGCAGCTGCGCTCGGTAGCAGGCTTCGCCGTTCGGCAGGCCCTGGAGGCCGAGCGACGTTCGCGCGCGGGGCGCGTAGTCGTCGCGCAGAAAGTCGCGGTAGCGCTTGATCGCAGGCATCAAGGCGCCGTCGAGCAGCGCGCGCCAGCGAGTCTGGAACTCCTGGTCGGAGTCACGGCGGAGCGGTGCGCCGAGCGGCGAGGAGCTCGGGTTCGCGAGGAGCGCGTCCAGCTGAACGACGGCGAGCTCGGCGTTCCGGCGTGGGACCGTGTAGGCGAGGCGCAGACCTTCGCGGAGGTTTTCTACCTCGGTGGCGAGGTAGCGCGGCAACGCCTCCCAGCGCGTGAGCGCTTCGCTGCGCGCCGCCGGCGTTCCGAGCGGTTGGCTGTCCAGGCTCGTCAGCAAGCTCGTCTGCCAGCCGTGCTGGTGCGCCGGCCACAGTTCGACGCGACAGACGCGCAGCGCAACCGAGCTCTCCAGGGTGCTCTTGACGAGACCCGCGAGGGTCCACTCGGGCGTGCCCCAGAGCCCGCCGACGTCGACATCCGCGAGGGCTCGCAGCCAGGCGTCTTCGCGAGCGTGGCGTGTGCTCAGCGCCTCGAGCGAGTTGTCGGGTAGCCGGTCGTCGCTCGAGTACGCGGCCGCATACTCCCGAGCAACCTCTCGGACGAGCCGCACCGCGTCTTCGTTCGTCACCGCTGCCGCGCCCGTGTCAGCAGCGCGTGCCGGCGCACGAGTGCAGGACCCGGTGATGAGCCCGGCCCAGGCAACGAGCAACACTGTCCACCTCGACTGGGCACTAATTAGGCCACGCTCCTTCCCGCGGCTCAACCGTAGGGGCGCGCCTCACAACCGTCAAATCTGACGGACCGACTCGTGGTCCGGGTGAGCCCCTGCTCGGCGCTGAAAGTTTCTCTCGCTGCGGCGGGCAGAGATCGGCAGGTGGCAGCGTAGGATTGCGCGACCCCAATCGGTGAAGGTGATGGCAGATCTTCGATTCCTTCTTGGTTTCCGTGTGTTCGGTGTTCTCCTGGCCGCCTGCTCGCTCGTCGGATGTTACAGCGCCGGCGACGACGACGGCGACGACGACGGTGGCGGAGCGTGTGCCTCGTTTTGCTCCTGGAACGCGGGCTGCGGCGAGGACGCCGATGGGACCTGCACGGCGGAGTGCAACGAGGTCTACGCCAGCGGCGAGATGTGCCGCGCCAGCATCGACCAGCTGTCATCGTGCGTGCGAGCAAACCCCGCCTGTGACGCCGTGACCAGCGCCTGTTCTGCTGAAACCAACGCCATTCTCACCAACTGCGACGGTGGCGGCGGAGACTGTGCCTTCACCAACGACGGCGACTGCGACGAGCCCGAGGGAACCGGGATCTGCGCCGAAGGCACCGATGTCGTCGACTGCGCCACGGTGTCCCCCACCTGCGCGTACACGAACAACGGTTCGTGTGACGAGCCCGAGGGAACGGGGCTGTGCGCCGACGGCACCGACGCCGTTGACTGCTCCGCCGTGTCCACGCCTTGCGCGTACACCAACAACGGTTCGTGTGACGAGCCTGCGGGGACCGGGCTGTGCGCCGAAGGCACCGACGTGATCGACTGCTCCAGTTCCACGGCCTGCAGCTATACCAACGACAACTTCTGTGACGAGCCCGAGGGAACGGGGCTGTGCGCCGAAGGCACCGACGTGATCGACTGCTCCACCAGTTCGACCACCTGCGTCTTCGCCGACGACGGCGAATGTGACGAGCCCGAGGGAACCGGGTTCTGCGCCGAGGGCACGGACGTGAACGACTGCGCCGCCCCGTAGCGCCGGAGCGATCGGGCGGCCGGTCCTTGCCTCGGGAAAAGTAAGTAGTGTAGGAGCTAGTCCGGTGAGTGAGGCGCTGGGTTTAGCCGGGACCTTTTATCGGGCGTGCGTCCGACCGCGGGCGCTGTTCGAGGCCTGGGCGCGGGGCGAGGTGCGCGCGCATCCGCTGGCCGTCTACTCCCTCGGTCAGGCCTCCATCGGCGTCGGTGTCGGTGTGATGATCGCGCTCGTTTCGGGCGCCTCCCCACTGCTGCCGGTGGCCGGTGCGGGCGGGCTCCTGTTGCTCTTCTCGCCGCTCTCCTGGTTGCTTTCGGCCGCCTACGTCCACTGGCTTGCACGGCTGCTCGGTAGCCACGGTACCTTCCGCGATGCGGGCTCGATCGTGGGCTTCGGCGGCGCGCCGCTCGCGCTCGGGTTCGTGCCGATCGTCAGCTACGCGGCTCAGATCTGGTCGGCCATCGTCTCGGCCAGGGGCCTCAGTGTCCTGCGCGGCATGAAGACCTGGCTGGCGACGGTGCTGATGTTGTCGCTGCCGGTCGTCTCCGCGTGTGCGGGGCTCACGTTGCGCGCGACGCTGGTAGAGGCGTTCAAGATGCCCTCCGGCTCGATGTATCCGAGCCTCGAGGTTGGTGACCACCTGTTCGTCTCGAAGTCCGCCTACGGCTTGCTGTCGACCCGCAGCGCGCCCCGTCATGGTGACGTGATCGTCTTCACCGAGCCATACCCGCGAGGCGGCGGCGACGCCGAGCAATTCATCAAACGCGTGATCGCCGTACCCGGTGACAAGCTGGAGGTGCAGGACGGGCGGCCCCTGATCAACGGCTGGCCCGTGCCACGCTGTCGCCTCGGTATCGGCGGTCTGGGCAGATCAGACGAGCCGGGTACGACCGGCGAATTCTTCGTCGAGTTCCTCCACGGCCAAGCCTATCTGGTCGTGCTCTACCGCAACGAAGCGCCACGCAACGAAGGTCCCTTCACCGTCTCGCCAGGCGAGGTCTACGTCATTGGCGACAACCGCTACAACAGCTCCGACTCGCGCACGTGGAACGGAGGCAAGGGCGGGGGCGTACCGTTTTCCAACATCGACGGGCAGGCGTGGTGGCTCTGGCTCCCGCCCGCGCGCTTCGGCGACGTCGTCCACGGGACTACTCCAGCTCTGCCCGAAGCCGCCGCCTCGCTGCGGCCAGCGCTGAACGGCTGCCTCGCCCAGGCCCCCAGCTACGAAAAGACCGTCCCTCCCAGGTGAGCCGCGGCACCTCGGACTCTCTACCCGTGAGCAAAGAGCCCGAGGCGCGCCGGATGCGCGCTCGTCAGTTGGTGCGCGTCAGCGAGGCGCCCTGCAGCGTGTAGCTCTGCAGCGAGGCTCCGCAGTTGGTCCCCGGGAGGGCCACACCGATGAGCTGGAAACGCACGCTGAGGTCGACGTTCTGGCCCGCCGTGAGGTTGGTCACGAAGTCCATGTCGACGCGGCCAGCACCGCTCACCTGCGCGACGGGTCCGCCGGAGTAGTTGTAGTCTGGATTCGGACTGATGTTGCTGCCTGCCACGCCGCCCAGCGTGGCTCCGGTGACGACGACGGCGATGGTGCCGTCATTGCGCGGGATGTCGAGCGTCAGGTGATACGTGCTGCCGCTCGCGGGCACCGTGACGTGCTGGGTGAAGTTCAGGAAGGGCGGGAATCCCTGCGGGCAGTACTGCGTGCCCATCTGCGAGAAGTCGATGCGGTTCAGCACGCCGGGATCGATGCTGTAGAGGCCGGCCACGCTGGCCTGCCCCTGAGCCACACCGATGTTGTTGGTGCACGCCGCCGGGTCCCAGCCGTTCGTCAGCAGGTTGGTGCCGCAAACCTCGGAACTGCCGAAGACGTCGAGCTCCCAGATCGAGTAGCCGTAGCCCGTTGCACGCTGGATGCCGTGGAAGCGCAGGTAGCGGGTGCTGATGCCACCCAGCGACAGCGACTCGACGCCGCCCTGGCCGGCGTTGTTGACCGCGACCTGTGTCCAGGGACCGGTGATCGAGGGAGCCGATTCGATGGCGTACTTGGCCGCGTAGGCCGACTCCCAGGTGATGCGCACGCCGTCGACGCGCGACATGGCGCCGAGGTCGAGCGTCAGTGCCTGGTCGTCCGACCACTGGCTAGACCAGCGCGTGCTGTACACGCCGTCAGTCGCCGACGAAGCCGGAGTGTAGGAGAACTCGCTCGACGTGGCGGTCGTCTGGGTGGGGTTGAGGCGCACGCTGCCTCCGCAGCTCGTCGAAGTACCGGTGCAGGCGGTGTTGCTGTCGCCGTACACGGTCAGATCGCGGATGGAGACGTTACCGTAGCCGCTCATCGTCTTGGCGTAGACGCGCACGTAGCGAGCCGTGACGTCCAGCTGCGAAACGGTCTGCACCCCAGATTGCGTGTTCGTCACCTTGCGCACCACGGCCCAGTTGGTGCCGTTGTCCGAGGCCTGAATCTCGTAGCTCGGGCTGTACGCGGTCTCCCAGTCGATGCTGAGGGAGGAAATGAGCTTGCGCGAGCCCAGGTCGAGCCGGAGCCACTGGGGCGCGCTCTGCGTCGGCTCGCTCGACCAGCGCGTCGAAGCGTTGCCATCGATCGCCTTTGTAGCGGCGAAATAGCCGTTGTTCTGCTCGCTGGACGCAGTCGCGGCGGCGACGGTGAGCGCCTGCGACGCGCAAGCGCCGAGCTCTTGCTGCAGGGAGCCGAGCTCTTCTACCGGTGCTTCGCCAGCGGCTCCGCAGCCAGGCAGCAGCGTAGCGAGGGTCACACAGGCAACGACGGAACTGACGAAGGTATGTTTCACGCGGCGCTGCATCGCACGAGCACGGCGACATGCGCAATGACGCACACGCAACCGTCACGGAAAGAACACCCTCAGTTCAAAGGATCACGGAACGGCAGTAGCTCGGACACCGAGTCTGGTTCAGGCGGGTGATCGGCTGCCTCGCTCACGGCGCGCCTGCCGCTGACCACGACCTCTTCGCGCCCGCTTTCGTCGACCGTGCGCACCAGGCGGTAGGTGGTGTTGCCCTCGGCGCGCGCGACTTCTGGCGCGGCGATCAGGAGCTGTAGATCGAGGGTCTG
>DATLIL010000521.1:0-5872 GCA_035539475.1 Polyangiaceae bacterium | reverse complement strand
ACAGGTCCAGCACGCTCCCGCCCTGTTCGACCTGCCTTGCCACGACCAGTCGTGCAGCGACGGCGGGCACGACATCACGAGCGCCATCCTGCGTTCGCTGGCGTCGGGCGCCACCAGGTTCGAGGGCAAACACGAGTGTCGCGGCCGGACGGGCAGCGCTGACTGCCAGCGCGTCCTGCACTACGTCGGCGTCGCGACCTACGGCGCCTGACCCGAGCGCTACTTCTCCGGTCGCCCCACGCGCAAGCGAACCCTGATCGGTCGAGCGTCGTGTGCCCCGGCGTCCGCGCTCGGTAGCGGCAGTCCTTCCAGAGAAAACTCGAGCTCGATGCCCTCGCCCTTGGTGATCTTCGCCGGGTACGAGTGGACCAGCACGACCGCCAGCATGCGTCCGAACAGGTCGATGGCGCGGTTCAGGCACTTCAGCGCTGGCTCCCCCAAGTTGGAGCTCGTCGTGGGCTCACCGCGCGGCAACCCAGTCTGGCCACCGACGGCATAGGAGAGCGAGAGCTCGGCGTTTGCCGGCACCTCGTGAACACAACCCTCACCGGCGAGCGCGAACAGGCTGAGCGCTTCTTCGATCTGCATCAAGTCGAGTGAGCTCGCCTCCGCGTCGTTGATCTGTACGGCCTTGATGCGGGCTTGAACGGGATACGGCGCCAGCTTGCGCGGGCTGCGCGGCGCCGCCATCAGCTCGTGCACGTGACGGACGAACACCGCCAGGTTCATGCCGGCGCCCCTGGTCGCCGTATTGACGCCGATGACCCGGCCACGGTCGTCGAACAGCGGGCCGCCCGAGGAGCCAGGCGCGATCGCCGTCTGCATCTGCAGGAAGGTCGTGCCCGAAATGCTTCGCGTGTTGCTGACGATGCCGTCGGTGACAGAGAACTCGAGGCCGAGGGGGTTGCCGATGGCGATGGCACGAGCGCCCGGCACGACGCGCTCGTCGCTCGCCAGCGGGGCGCGCGGCAAACCCTTGGCCTCGACGCGCAGCAGCGCGAGGTCGTGCCTGGAGTCGCTGAGCTCCACCGTGACCTGATCGAAGCGACGCCCGTCGTTCAGCGTGATCTCGGCGCTGTTGGCGCCGTCGATCACGTGGTGGTTGGTGATGATCAGGCCGTCGTCGCTGACGATGAAGCCGCTACCACTCGAGGGCGTCTCGCGAATACCGAGGTCGGCGAAGAAAGAGGCGAACGGACTGCCCTCGGCGATGGCGCCGCGCACGGCGATCACGACGACGGCTGCCGAGCGCAGAGTGAACACCTGCTCGGGGGTCTGCGGCTGATCCGGCGTGGTGGGCGCCGGCGCTGGTGGCGGCGCGCTGGGTGCTGCCGTCGTGGACGTCTTGGCCGGCGCTGAGCTCGCCGACGCTGCGGCTATCGGCTGCCCAGCCGACGGCTCGGGGCGGAGACCCGGTACTGCCGCTTCGCTGCGTGGGATGCGACGCGCCAGCCAGCGCAGCTCCTTGGTCGAGCTCCCGCCCAGGATCCAACCGCCCTGGCTTTCGAGTGCAGCGCGACTCGTCTTCGGGGCCGCCAGCACCGCGAAAGCGATCAGCGCACCGTTCCAGAGCAGCGCCGTCTGGCGCCAGGTCGACGCCGCCCGCGCGTCGAGCTTGCGGTAGGCGTTGGTCACCCAGCGATCGAGCGAGAGCGGTAAGGCGAACGCGAACAGCGCCGCGGATGCCACGGCCAGCCCGAGCGCCACGCCCCGCCCCAAGCCGGCGGACAGGTGTAGCGCAATGGCGCCGAGCAAGAGCGTCGCCGCCGACGCGGCCGAAATGGCCAGCAAAGAGACGACGACCGCGCCGAACCTACCCGAAGTTCGTGGCGATTGAGCAACCACGGCGGCAGCATACTCGGCACCACCCGGTTGCGGAAGCGGTCACTCATCGTCGGGCGTACCGCCGGAGCGCGCCAGATCCGCAGCATTGATCTTGTCGACGTTCATGCCCTTGGCGCGTTTCGTCATGGTGGCCAAGAGCTCTTCGAAACTCGGCAGTTCACCCTTGATGAAACGGAGAGGATTGACGCGCGCGACGACGAAGTTCTTCAAGTACGGGCTGGTGAGCCCCTTGGCCTTCAGCTTGGCCACGGTCTCGCTCACGGCGTCGTCGAGATCGAGCAACAGATCTGCGCGTTTTTGTCGCTCGACGACGGCCTTGGCGAGCGGCTTTTCGAACCAGGCGTCGACCTTGCGCAGCGCTGGATGGTACGCGCCGCCAGCCAGCCGCGGACGCGCTTCGTAGGCAAAACCCAGCGTGGCAAGCGTCGGCTCCTCGAACTCGAAGGCGAAATCGCTCTCCTTGCCGCCATCGCTGCCCGCCAGATCGCGATACATGCGCGCCACCTCCAGCGCGCGCTCGCGCAAGGTGTGCGCCTTCTCGATATTGAGCGCCAGGATCTGGTAGGCCACCGCGAACTCGGGAACGAGCAGCGCGATCACGCTGCGGGCGCCCAGATTGCCCAGCGCCGTCAGGCGGTGCGAGCCGTTGGGCGTGAAGTAGATGTCCTTCTGGTGCACAGCGATGATCGGATCCAGAAAGCGCTTCGTTTTGTCCATGGCGTGGACGAGCTTCTTCACGTGCGGCTCGCTCACGTCACGCTGGAACGGCGTCGGCTTGACCTTCTCGATCGGCAACGCCACGAGCAGCAGCGTGTGCGCACCGAGCGGTTCGCGGTAGACGGCGAGCACCTGGCCGCCATCCGCGCGCACCTGCCCGGCCAGCTCGGCCACCTCGGCGGGCGGCTCGGACAGCAAGAGCTCGTCCGGCCCGAGACCGGTAGGCTCGATCGTCACGCCTCGCGGCTTGCGCTTACTGGTCTTCTTGGCGGCCATCGTCGGGGCGCCGGAGGTTAGCCCAGGTGGCCCGTTCGTTGCACGTCGGATCCCAATGAGCTCGGGTGCGGCTCATTACAATCAGAGGTGAACGATGCCGACGCAATCGACTCTGACCAGCCCTCTGGGCACTCCTGCCTACGCTCCCCGCCGCGAGGATGAGCGGCGCGACCTCTTCGTGAGCCCGAGTCGCGCCACCCGAATCCTGCCGCTGGTCATCGGCGGGATCGGCGCCGTGATCATCGTCGGCGGCGCCATACTGTACGCCGTCGGTGCGATCGGGGCGCCCATACTCTACCGGACCGAAGTGGGGCCCGATCCAGAGCCCCGCTGGGAACCCAACGCGGAGTTCTCGAAGGCGCTCGGCGCGCAGGCGCTGAACAACCTCGAAGGAATCGAGCGCCGCGACGCGACGGCTGCTCGCGAGCGGGAGGGCTCGCTCTTGCCTCCCGAGCCACGTCCCGTTCGCCCCGGCATGACCGTCTCACCGCCACGCCGCGACGAAATCGGGAACGAGAAAGAGATGTGGGAGGCGCCGGTGCAACCCAAACCCCCCGAGCAGAACAAGGCCGTGCCCAAGGCGGCCGACCCGCACCGCACGTTACCCAACGGCTACGCCAAGTGAGCGGGCCCGAGCCCGAGAAACTTCAGGTACTCGCCCGCTCCGCCCACACGCTTGCCCAGACGGCGGCGGTGCCTGGCGCCTCGGTTCCAGCTCGCCACACGGGCCTGGTAGCTGGAGAGCTCCCGCCAGCGCGCGGTGTCGTCGAGCACGATCGCTTGCTCGTCGTTGTGGCCGTCGCGGGCGTAGTCGCAGCCCGTAAACGGCAGCAGCTCGAGCCGATGCGGCCGCCGACCGGCGTCCACGTCGAAGGGAAATAGCCTGCAGTCGGCCGGGCGTGCCTCGTAGACGCCGCAGCGCGCGTTCGCGTCGAGGAAGCGACAGCCGCCGGACCCGTGCGCGAGCACCATCAGTCGCCGTCCCTGGCCGAGCTCGACGAAGCTCTCCGGCTCGCCGCTCATGTCGACCGCGCCGGGCTCGAGCCAGTCGACGAGGTCAGCAGCCTGGATCCCGCTGGCACGCACCAGGCGCTCGAGATCGCTGTCGGTCACTGCGACGCGCAGCTTGCGGCAGCACTCGCCGCAGCCCGTACAGCGAAAGCAGAGCGCGTCCGTCACCGGGCGCACCGTAACCCCGTGGCATGCTTCGAGCAAGAGCCGCTCGTATGGCAACGCTGGCAGGCAAGCAGTCGGACGTGCGCAAGATGTTGGGCTCGTTGATCGAGCTCGAGTACGACGCCATCGCGGCCTACACCGTGGCCATAGAACGACTCCAGGACGTCACTCTGAAGACCGCGCTGGAGGGCTTCCGCGCCGACCACATGCGTCACGTCCGCGAGCTCGCCCACGAGCTCACCCGGCTGGGCGTTCGTCCGCCGGAGCACGCCGATCTCAAGGCAGTGCTGACGAAGGGCAAGGTCTACATCGGCAGCATGAGGTCGGACCGCGGCATTCTGCTGGCGATGCGCTCGAACGAGAACGACACCAACTCCGCGTACGACCACGCCCTCGACAACGACGTCACCACCAGCGATCTGGCAGCGTTGCTACAGCAGAACTTGGCGGACGAGCGCCGGCATCGCCGCTGGATCGAGGACCAGCTCTCGTCGATGCATAGCGATCAGCGGCGCCTGCGCGAGCAGCGCATGGCCTAAGCTCACTCCGCGAGCTCGAGCGCCCGTTCGGTCCAGAAGGCGCCCGCCTGCGGGCCGCCGTTGCACGCGCCATCCGATTCTCCCGGGCGCTTGAGCCAGAGGAAGGCGTCCACCAGCGGCTCGCCCGTCTCGGTCGACGGCGGATTGCCGATCTTGCGTCCAGGCGGGTTGCACCACTCGAACTCTGGCGCATAGCCCGCGCCGTTGCGGCTGGTGTCGATCACGAAATGAGCGCCACCGGTCAGAGCCGACACCTTCTTGCCGAACTCGATGTTCTTGTCCGTGGGACCGTAGTTCGACGTGTTCAGCGAGAAGCCGTGTGCCTCGTCCAGGCCAGCCAGCTTGAGCTTCTCGGCGATGAACTCGGGCGGCTTCCAGGCCGCGTGACCGCCGTCGATGTAGACGATCGTGCGTGGGTTCTTGCGCAGCACGCGCACGGCGTCGAGGATGAGCCCGAGGCGCTCTTGCTGCTGCTCCGGGCTGAGGCAGTTCTCCTTGTCGAGCAACGGAATCGCGTCCGGCTCGAGGATCACCACGGCGGAATCCTCGCCGATGCCGGCGGCGATCCGGCGGATCCAGCGCTTGTAGCTGTCGGCGTCCTTCAGCCCGCCGGCGGAGTGCTGGCCGCAGTCGCGACCCGGCACGTTGTAGGCGATGAACACCGGTACCGCGCCCTGCTCCTTGGCCCTACCGACGACGTGCTGCACCGTGCGGTAGATGTTGCTGTTCCACTCGCCGAGCCAGAGCGCCTGCGGCTGCTTGGCGATCTTGTCGAGCGTCTTGGCCTTTGCTGGCTCCTGGCCGCGCAGGGCGTTGGCCCGCAACATGGCGAGCGACTCCGGATCGACCCAGAGCTTGACGCCGACGAAGGGGTTGCCGCTCACCTTGACGGCCTTGGGCGCCTCGTCGATGGGAAAGTTTTCCGTCGGATCCTGGTACTGATTTCCGGGCGAGGCCGAGCTCTGGGAGCTCTGCGGTTGGCTGGCCTCGGGACGCTTTACACAGGCCGCCAGCGCCAGCGCCAACCCGCCGGCGAACGCTGCCCTACGAACCATTCCTGAAACCGGTTCCATAGGGGCATAATGCCGAAAGATGGTGCCGCTGGCAAGCCCAGACTGGCTCAATGGGTGCCGCGGCCCCAGCCGCCAGGGCTGGGGGCGGCGGTCAGGGCGGCCGACGCGGCATCCACGATGCGCAGTCGGTTGGCGACGTCCTTCACGCCCATGACCGCGCCTGCGGCGTCCTCCGCAATGCGCTTCTGCCGGCGATCGCTGACCGTGCCGCTCAGGGTCACCTCGCCGTTCTCCACCGTCACTTCG
>DATLIL010000520.1:0-3115 GCA_035539475.1 Polyangiaceae bacterium | reverse complement strand
TGCTGCGCCGAGTAGTCGGGCAGGTCGCGGTAGTAGCCGCGGCGATAGATCAAGGTGGGCGCCACTCCGACGGCCACGTCCCCGATCAGATCGAGCTCGTACCAGAGGCGCATGGAGCCGACGAACTCGTCGCCCGCCTTGCCGTCGATCACGGTCGAGATGTAGTGGCGCGTGCGCATGCCGAGCTCACCGAAGGGCCCCATGCGGAGCTTCACTCCGGCCCAGGGCGCGATACCGGTGGCGAAGTTGTAGTCACGGTCCGGCAGGGTGATGACCGGTGTGCTCGCCGCCAGGATCGGGACGGCGTCGAACCCCAGGCTCAGGCGCAGGCTGCGCTTGGCCCCGAAGCGGAACATCACGTGGTCGGCTGGGCCGACGCCGAAACCGCTGTAGGTCGCGAAGTTCGCGCCGACGTACTCGTAGTTGATGGCGAAGCCGAAAACGTTGTTGTCGCGCAGTCGTCCGGGCTCGTTCGAGAGGTCGTCACTGAAGCCGAAGAGCAGCCCGGTGCCGTACACCTGCTCGCCGTTGAGCTCGCCGTTGAACAGGTTCATCGCGCCGTAGAACTCGAAGAACTCGAAAGGCTGGATGGTCGTCCGTTTGCCGATCGGCAAGAGGTCGCCGTAATCGGCGTCTACGGCCAGCAACGGCGCGGGACGTCCCCCGTCGAGCGAGTCGTCTTGTTCCGTGGCCCGCACGCGGTCCACGCCCATATCGAGCTCGAGCCGTAACGGATGCCGTCGCGGCCCAGGGCCGTCGTGCCAGGCCTGCCCCGTGTACACGCGATTGAAGCCGCGCATCGGATCGACGGCGAAGGCGGCGCTCTCGCGAAAGAGCCGGGTGCCGCCGCTCTTGGTGTCGTTCAGGATCGCGCTCGAGAGTCGAAAGGTGACCTCACCGAGCATCACTCCGCCGAGCGTGGTCGCGACCAGATCGTTGTACGACGGCTTTTCGCGCTCGGAGAAATACTCCCAGGTCAGGCTGCCCGCCGCGAGATAGAGGCACGACTCCCAGAAGCTGAGCCCCGCCCCGCGCGCGGCGTTGAACTGCAGCCCGCCGTGGTACGGATGCCCGAAGAAGTTCGTGCGCAGCGTGTCGACGTCGAACTCGAACCCGCTGTGCAGGTTCCGCTCGATCGACTGCCGGTCGACCGGCGCCCAGTCCTTGTGCCGTAGCCAGGCGATCTGCCAGATCGTCCAGTTGATCAACGCGACGTTCGCCGCGCCGCGCGCATAGTGCACCGCCGTGCGATTGGGATTGGGCGCGTCGTAGTCCACGAGCCCGTCGGCGTCCTTCTCCTGCGCCCGCGCGTTCGACGCCGGTAGCAGCAACGCCGCCAGCAGCAAACAGCAACCCTTCCAGCGTTCGAAGGGGCCGAGCGCAACACGCACCCCTCAACAGTGTGGCCAGCTCCGCTCAATTCAAGGGCGTGAAATTCCCGCGCGCACGAGCGAAATCCCTCAGCCTACTTACTTCTCGGGCTCAGCGCGGCCCGGATACCACCGAACGACCTTGCCATCGACGACGTCGATGATGGCTGTCTCGGTGGCAGCGGCGACCGCTTCGGCGCGTCTCCTCGCGCGAACCAACGCGGGCAGCGCGCGCGGCAGGGACGGATTCCTGGTCAGCTCAATCGGCCTACCCGAATTGTCGTAGAGCGCCCACTCATCGACCAGCTCGGAGTAGATGGTTTCGAAGTTGCGGTTTCCCGCCGCAAAACGCCGGCGCACGACGTCGTCGGGAATGTGGTGGCCTCCCTGGCGGACACGCTCGGCGACCCGCCCGATGGCCATTTCGGGCGTGGCGAGTCCCAGGAACCAGAGGGCGACTCGATAGCCACTGCTGCGCCAATCTCGGATCCAGTGCGCATACGTCCGACCCGCCAAGGTCGTCTCGAAAGCGAAGCTGTCGCCCCGTGCAGCGTGCTCGCGGATCATCTCCACCATCAAGCGCCCGGTCGCGCATCGCAGCGCGCTCGGGTTTGAACGGCGACAGCCCGGCTGCGATCAAGTCGGCGTTGATGAACACCTGACACGCGGCTTCGTCCGGAAGAAACTCACGCGCGAACGTCGTCTCCCCGGCGCCGTTGGGGCCGGCCAGGATCAAGATCCGCTTGCCAGGGGTCTCCGTGGCCATCGTGCTGCAACGAGCTTACAGCATGCGGAGCGGCAGGCGGCGCCGTTATGGCGTGTTCCCACCAACCAACCGATCAGGGGCTGGTAACTGCGGCAGAGCTCTCGGCTGGGGCGGCCTTGGGCTCGTCGGGCACGGGCTTGCCACGGTTGGCGACGTCGGCGTCCGGCGGGGGCGGCCAGTCGTAGCTCGTGACCTTGGTCGAGGGCACGGCGCCGTCGGCCTTCCAGCGGAAGGCGCGCGGGATCATCGGGCGCGCGAGGGCGTAGAGCGCCGTCGGCTCGTAACCGTTCATCGGCGGCGTGGTGCTGCCGGAGCGGTGCATGAACGAGGGGTGGTGCGAGCCGCGATCGAGCTCGACGACGCGCTCGCAGCCGGCGCGCACCAGGGCGCTGGCCAGCGGATCGCTGCTGTCGTGGCGAGCGAGGGCAATGACGACGCGGCCGGCGCGCGTGACGCCGAGGGCGGCGCGCAGGCGTAGATCGCCGCGCTCGCGAGCGCGCTCCGTGACCTGACCGGCTTCAGCAAGCAGGGGGAGCTGCACGCCTTGCTCGTCGGCGGCGAGCACCGGCACGCTGCCGGGCACCTCGATGCGCGGGTTCTTGCCCTCGGCGAGCACGAGCGAGGCGTAGGTCGTCCGCAGCGGCAGACCGGCGTCGCCGGCGAGCACCATGCCGTAGCGCGTGGCCTCGGTGGTGTGGCCGATGCCGACGGCGGCGAGCACGCGATCAGCGACGCCTTCGAGCGCCGACTCGCGCGCTTGCTTGGCGAGCGACGGCTCGAGCGTGGACGGCTTCAGGCGGAAGTCGACGTGACCGGGCTCGAAGCTCACGAGCTCGATCTCCAGGCTACCGAGCGCCAGCTTGCCTTGGAAGATGCCCGGCAGCCACGCTGGCGGCGGCTGGGTACCGCCGTCGGGCTCCCAGAGCACGCCCGAAGTGTCACGCGGCGTCACGTCGCGCACCATCACGTAGAAGAAGTC
>DATLIL010000519.1:0-4547 GCA_035539475.1 Polyangiaceae bacterium | reverse complement strand
TTCGTCTGGGCCCGGAGCACGCACGCCCGCCACCTCGGAGCGGCTCCAAGACGCCGTGCGTTGCCTTGCACGGTGCGAAGAACGACGGCGCTCGGCGCATGGCGGCCCGCGGAGCAGTGCGGATCGTCAGGCCATTGTCGTTCTTCCGTTCAGCGGAAAGCGGAGGGAGTCGAACCCCAAACCCTTGCAGGTTCCAGCGGTTTTCGAGACCGCGCTGCACCCGGTGCAGTTCACTTCCCAAGAAGGTGGTGCTGTCCGTCGGAGTCGAACCGACATGCGCACGATGGCGCGGCAGGGTTTGAGCCTGCGGTGTCTACCATTTCCACCAGGACAGCGTGGGTCCCGACGGCCGGAGTCGAACCGGCACGACCACGTTGGATCACGGCGTTCTCAACACCGCATGTCTTCCTGTTCCATCACGTCGGGGTAGGGGTGCCGCCGGTCCGATTCGAACGGACACTTTACGCATTCTGAGTGCGTTGCCTCTGCCAGTTGGGCTACGTCGGCCTGTCTTCTTTGCGCCCGCGATCGGGATCGAACCGACCTCACACCGTGGACAGCGGTGTTGCTTCACCAGATGCATACGCGGGCAATCAGTCCTGAGAAGTGGTGCCGCCGGCAAGAGTTGCACTTGCACGCCCACGGGGGAGCGCCGCGTTCTGAGCGCGGTGCGTCTGCTGTTCCGCCACGGCGGCTTACTGGGCCATTATTCTGGCGCCCGCGATCGGGATCGAACCGACCTCACACCGTGGACAGCGGTGCTGCTTCACCAGATGCATACGCGGGCATCAATCAGTCGAGTGCGCTCGTGAAGAGTCGAACTTCCTAGTCCGAAGACCAGCGGTTTACAGCCGCCGTCGCCTTCCGAGGCGAACCTCGAGCGCGTGGTTGCGGAGGCACGAGTTGCACGTGCGACCCCCTGGGCATGAGCCAGGTGAGCTACTACTGCTCCACTCCGCAAGAATCTTGTTTGTTGGGAACACGCCGCAACGGCGCTGCCTGTCGCGTCGTACGGCGAGGCCGAGGTGCGCGGCGATACGCGTGCGGCAGGCGATGTAGTTAGCGAGGCTCGCGTCAGCGAGCCGAGCTGCGACAACCCAACGGATCTTGAACCAGGCAGATCACGATCCGCGACTGAGACCCGAGTCACGAAAAAATACTGACCGGACAGGCGCGGCTTGCCACCAGAACACGCGGAAGGCCAGGCGCATTGCGCAGGCACTCCGCAAAACCAAAAAAAATTAGCGAGGCCGCGCGTAGCGCGGCCGAGCAGCGACCGCGTTCATCAACACCAGCCGAAGAAGAGATGCGCTCCGCGTCCGAGAGAAGGACCTGGGTTTATTGCTCGTTCCCAATACGAGTGCCCTACCGTTGGGCGGTATCCCCGGTTGTGGTGGAGACAGCAGGATTCGAACCTGCATTGCTTGTGAGGTCGCTTCTGCTGGACGCGGAGCGGCAAAAGTTTGGGCGTTCGAGGGCGAGAGCGGGTTCTTGGTTTTTGTTCTTTCGAAGGCGGGACTCGCACCCACGTCCTTCTGACTTGCGCCAGATGCTCTGCTGCTGAGCTACTTCGAGCGTGTGAGCTCTCTTGATTGAACGCCCTAGAATTGTGCCCGGTGTCCGAGGGAAAGATCTGGGTTTTAGTTGCTCGTTCTTCAGACGAGTGCGTTTACCAGTTACGCCATATCCCGGATGAGGGGACAGCAGGACTTGAACCTGCATAGCTTGTAAGATCTTTCTGATTGGACGCCGAGGCTGGAGGGCTGTGCCGGATTCGAACCGGAGTGCACGGGTGCAGGGACCATCCCTGAGCAGAGCCCGAGAGGAAAATGGCGGACGTTCGAGGACGAGAGCGGGTGGTTGGTATGAAGGCGGGGATCGCACCCGCGACGTTCTGAGTTTTAGTCAGATGCTCTAACTACTGAGCTACTTCGCTTGTGAGCTCGCGTGATTGAACGCCCGAAAATTGTGCCCGCTGTCCGAGGGAACGATCTGGTTTGATTGCTCGTGTTGCAGACGAGTGCCTTACCGTTAGGCTACAGGTGCGTAGGAGTGCACCTGACAGGAGTCGAACCTGTTTGGCTTGTAAGATCTTTTCTGATTGGACAGCGAGCTAGTGGGCTATGCCGGATTCGAACCGGTGGAGCGAGCAGGGGCCATCCCTGAGCAAAGCCCGAGAGGAAAATGCCGAGCGTTCGAGGGCGAGAGCGGTTTTTTTTTGTTGTTGTGTATCGAAGGCGGGACTCGCACCCGCGACCTTCTGACTCGCGTCAGATGCTCTGCTGCTGAGCTAACTTCGGCGTGTGAGCTCGCGCGATTGAACGCCCGAAAATTGTGCTCGCTGTCCGAGGGAACGATCTGGATTTGATTGCTCGTTCTAAAGACGAGTGCCTTACCGTTAGGCTACACCCGCGTAGGAGTGCGGGTGACAGGAGTCGAACCTGTTTGCTTGTAAGATCTTTTCTGATTGGACAGGGAGCTAGTGGGCTGTGCCGGATTCGAACCGGCTGGCATGCAAGAGGGAACCATCCCGTTACAGCCCATGGCCGCAGCCGTCTGTTTTGGGGGCGGCTCGCGCCGCCCCCCTCGGCCGAAGTGAATTCGGCCGAGCCTCCCCCCACGCGGCGTCGCCTGCGGCGACGTTCGTTTAGAAGGAGGTTGCGGCGCCGCGTGCAGGCACGGCAAAGCCGAGCTTGCGGTTGGAGGTGAGGAATTCCTGCGCCGAACGAGCCAGGTACGCGGCGACCAGGCCGATCAGGGGCAGGTGAGCGCCGTCTTCGCAGGTTGCGGCTCCCGCGGAGGGCTCGGTGTCGGGGGTGAACTGGTCGTCCCAGAGCACCTGACCGAACGAGCCGTCCGCTGCCAGCGCGCCGTGCAGGCACGGCACGCCGTGAGCCCGCGCGAAGCGCTGAACCGTGCTGCGAGCGGCGGCGTTGTCGAGGCAATCGAGCACGAGATCCGCGCGGGCGAGGAGCTCGGCTGCGTTGTCGCCGGTGAGCTTGTGCGGAACGGCCTCGATCTTCGTTCCGAACAGGAACGAGAGCGTCTGCTGCAGCGCCACGACCTTGGCCCGACCGAGGGACGACCTCGCATGAAACTGGGACAAGATGTTTTGCTGCTCGACGCGATCGAAGTCGATCACACGGAGCTTGGCAGCGTTGCGCAGAAACTGCGCTGCGTGCGAGCCCAGCGCGCCGACACCGACGATCGTGACCGTCTTCATCGCGAACTCCTTTCAGCCGAACGGCGTCTTGGGACGGACCTGGATCAGCGGGTACGGCCGGACGGCGTTGGGGTTGAAGCGGTCGACGATGAAGTCACGGCAGTCGGCGCGAGCGTCCCGATCGATGCCGGGCACGCCACCCGTGCGGACGGCTTCGGTGACCCAGCCCTTGATCTGCGCGTCGCTCGCGTTCCAGGCGACAGTGTCCGGCAAGTCGCCGGTCTGGCCCGCCCAGGTGATCATGACCTTGGCCTCGTTGAAGTGAATTGCGTTCATGAGTGGTTCTCCTGTGGAGTCTTTCTTTGATCGTTAGAAGTGACGGAACACGACGAGCGATCCTTCGCGCTCGGCCTGCCGGATCACTGCCGGCAGCGACTCGAGCGTGAAGCGGTCGTCGCCGCGTTCGTCGGTGTGGTGGTCGACCAGGCAG
Source organism: Polyangiaceae bacterium (assembly GCA_035539475.1). Taxonomy (GTDB): domain Bacteria; phylum Myxococcota_A; class Polyangia; order Polyangiales; family Polyangiaceae; genus PMG-095. The sequence goes on along the minus strand of DATLIL010000519.1, from coordinate 894 downwards.
ATGCCCGAGTCGATGATGCGCAGCGTGGTCGCGTCGCACGTGCAGGCGAAGTGCTGTCCGTCGATACGGAAGCGCACCAGCATCTCTCCACGCTGGTACGCCCGCTGGTGATCGACGAACTCAGCGCCGCCGAGAGCCAGCGCCGCGCGCGCCGCAGCCTCGAAGTCGTAGGCTGCGAGCTCACGGCGAAGCACCGCGTCGCCGAGCTGTTCGGCCACGCGCCGCCGACGCTCTTCGCGCGCGGCTTCCTCCGCCAGTCGCTGACGCTCGAGCTCGGCCTCGCGGCGACGCCGCTCGGCCTGCTCGCGACGCCAGATCTCGACGCGAAACGCCGCGTCGAGGGCCGGCGCCACGCCGGGCACGTCGTCGAGCGTGCGCTTGCCGTCGAGCAGCGCCCGCGCGACGTCGTCCTCCGGACCGAGGGGGAACTCGAGCCCGGCGAAGATCAGCGGCCCCGCCTCGTAGAAGCGAGCCACGCAGACGCGCGCGAAGCGATCGAGACCGGGCTCGATCAAGTGCACGCGCTGGAAGCCGCGCGCCAGCTCGCCGAGCTCGGGGCGAACCGCGACGTCGTCCGGCACGAGCCGGTCGCCGATGAGGTAGCCGCGAACGCGGTCCGAAAGCGCGCTCTCGTCGGGCTCTGCGCCCGCGCTCCAGCGCGCCTTGCGGCCCGCGATCTCGAAGCGATGCCAGCCCGGCTCCGGCGGCAGCGCTCCCTCGATCGTGAAGCGCCGCGTGAAAGTGCGGAGGGACCGTCCCTCGAGCCAGGGCGAGACGATCGCCTCGTCCTTCTGAAGTAGATCCCTCCACATTGTTTCTCTCCTTGTTCAGGGCTCAAGCCGCCCAGACGGGCTTCTTGAGGATCTCGGTCTTGAGGATGCGCTCCGCGAGCGT
>DATLIL010000518.1:0-3950 GCA_035539475.1 Polyangiaceae bacterium | reverse complement strand
CGTCCGAGCCGCCCCGGCTGGTGGCGCGCGTGCGCGACGGCGCCGAGCTGCCGATCTGGCTCGCGGAGGCCGCAGCGTTGCCGGGCGTCAGCCGCGCTCGCGTGGTGCCGGAGGGCACGGGCGATCCGCGCAAGTTGCCGGGCTTCGCCGAGGGCGTCTTCACCATTCAGGAGCCGGGCGCGCAGCTCATCGGGCTCGCGCTGGGCGCGCGCCCGGGCGAGCGGGTGCTCGATGCTTGCGCCGGTCGCGGCCAGAAGACGAGCCTCCTCCGCGAGCAAGTGAGCGACAGCGCCGAGCTCTGGGCCTGCGATCTGCACCCGCGCAAGCTCGAGCAGCTCGGCGACGAGTTCAGGCGCCTGCGGCTGGCCGAGCCTCGCACGGCGGCGGTCGACTGGAGCGTGGGGCCGGGCGCGGTGCCAGGCGAATTCGATCGCGTGCTGGTCGACGCGCCGTGCACGGGAACCGGCACGTTGCGCAAGCGCCCGGAGATCTGGGGCCGCCTCTCGCCGGAGGATCCGGCGCGGCTGGGAGAGCTCGCCGCTCGCATCCTGCTCGGCGCGGCTGCCCGCGCCAAGCCCGGCGGACGCGTGGTGTTCGCGGTGTGCAGCGTGCTGCCCGAAGAGGCCGAGCGCGTCGTCGAACGCGTGGCGGCCGAGCTCGAGCCAGTGCCTTTCGACGCGCCGGAGCTGGCGGCGTTGAGCGCGGGCAGCAGCTCGCTGCGCCTGCTGCCGCTGGCGCACGGCACCGATGGTTACTTCGTGCAGAGCCTGCGCCGGCGAGGCTGATCAGAACCCGGGATCGCTCTTCCAGGTCTTGGTCGTCTTGGCCGGCGGCGGCGTGGTCTCTTTGGGCTTTGCCACTGCCGGTTCCTTCGCCTTCGGCGGCGGCAGATTCACGCGCTTCTTGCCGGGCTTGGTGTCGGCCGGCTCGTCCGCCGCGGGCGGCGTGGCCTCGGTGGGCAGCTGATCGAGCTCAACGGCCGACGGCGCCGTCGAGGGCTCCGCTTGTGGAACCGAGGCGACTCCGGGAGCGCCGAGCGACGGCGCCGTGGTCGGTGGGACGGGCGAGACCTCTTGGGGCTGAGGCGCGGGCCTGAGCATCAGCGCGGTCGCTGCGCCGGCTGCCGCGACGACGCCCAGCACGAGCGCGGCGAGCAAGGCCTTGCTGCGCGCCCTTCCGCCGCCGTACTCGGCTTCGCCGGGAGCGAGGCTCGCAGCGGTGCCAACGACGGAGAACGAGGCGATCGAGCTCACGCTCGCGCGGCTGCGGCTGGCCGGCTTGGGCAGCGGAACGTCGACGGGCAGGATGCCCTGGGCGCGGCGCTCGAGAGCGTGTTGCAGCTGGTCCCGACGTTCGGCGAGCTCGGGGCCAACGAGCGATTTCACGTAGTTGGCGACGTCCTCGTCGCTGCTGGCGCGGAACTCTGCCGGCAGGTGATCGAGCGCCTTCAAGAACTCGTTGGCCGAGGCGAAGCGCTTGTTCTGATCCTTCTCGAGCGCCTTGAGCAGGACTGCCTCGAGCGCTGGCGAGTAGCCGGGCGCGACCTTGCTCGGCGGCAGCACGGGCTCTTCCGAGCAGATCGCCACCATCGTGGCGCCCTCCGACTCACGGCGGAAGGGATGTTTTCCGGTGGTCAGGGCGTAGAGCACCGTGGCGAGCGCAAACACGTCGGTGCGCCGGTCGATCGGCTCGCCGCGAGCCTGCTCCGGCGACATGTAGCTGATCTTGCCCTTGACCTGGCCGGCCACCGTGGCGCCACCGCCGAGAGCGGTGGCCTTGGCCACGCCGAAATCCACGACCTTGGTCACGCCCTCGCCGGTGACCAGGATGTTTTGAGGCGAGACGTCGCGGTGAACGAGCCCGACCAGCTCACCGTTCTGGCGCAGTTCATGGGCCGCGTGGAGCCCGGCGGCGGCCTGCATGATGATGCGCACGCCGATCGCGAGCGGGACGCCACCGGCCTTCTTGGCAGCCTTGGCGATGCGGTTGAGCGGAACGCCGTCGATCCACTCCATCACCAGGAAGAGAACGCCGTCCTGCTCGCCGAGATCGAGGATCTCGACCGCATGCGGATGCTTGATCTGGGAGGCCAGGGAGGCCTCGTCGAGGAACATCTGCTCGAACTGATCGTCCTCGCTCATCTGCGGCAGCATGGTCTTGACGGCAAAGACCTTCTGGAAGCCGCGAGAACCCGTGAGCCGCGCTGCCCAGACCATGGCCATTCCGCCTGCTGCTACCGGCAACAGGAGCTCGTACCGACCGAGCACGGTCCCAGGCGCGAGGCCCGTGACGGTCAGCGGTGAAGAGGGGGCAGCGGTCACGTATTCGAAACCAGAGTTTTTGCGAACGGGCTCGACACACCGGCGGGCCCATTCATGCGGACGAAAATCCCATCCAGTCTAGCGCAAATGCGCCGGCACCCGAAACGCCGGCAGAAAAAGAACCTTAACGGTCGGATAAGTAACGACCTTTGCCCACTGCTGGCACGGCTCGTGCCGGGGGAAAAGGACGCGGCCTCCCGGCGGGAAGCCCCGGCGCGCCGAGCACGGCTCCGACTGACCACTCGGGGATCGTTACCACTCGGGAGTGATTGCGGAACTGGGTTAATTCGGTTTCTTAACTGAGCATCATCAGTCGGGTTGATTTGAGCACGCACGCAGTCATTCGGGCGCGTTACCAGCCAGGTCGCTGCAGAATCCATGTAACGGTTCGTTGTGCGGCACGCGCTCATCCTTTGAGCGAAATGCGCCAAGTGGTTAACAGCAACTGACGTTGACAACTTCGCGCGCACCAATAGAATCCGGGGCGCGATCGCACGAAAGCTGGCGTGCAATCGCGAAACGCCGGAGGTTTCCGATGTCGTCCGACGTCTATGCTGCAGTGTCGCCAATGATCCCTGGCGCGCAGGGCGAAGCCCTGCCGCGAGAGCAGGTTCGCCTCGAACGCCTACGCCCCGTGTTCGATCTCTTCGAGTCACACCTGGCCGAAGACCTGTCCGTGCCGCGCGCGGCCGGGGCCGTACAGATGAGCCCGTCGCATTTTCGGCGCTTCTTCAAGCAGACCATGGGCAAGTCGTACGTGCGTTACCTGCACGGCCTGCGCGTGGACCGCGCCTGTGAGCTGATGCTGAGCTCCGAGCTGTCGCTCTGTCAGATCGCCGTCGAAGTAGGCTTCTGCGATCAGAGCTACTTCGGACTGGTCTTCCGGCGCCTGCGCCAGCAGACACCCGCCGCCTTCCGCCGCCGAGCACGCACCGAGCCCCCGCCCCCTCCGGGCATTGCGGCGGCCTGAGAGCCGTCAGCTACAGCCGTTGGCCGGCGCCAGGCCGACGAGCTCCCGCGCGTCGCAGCAGTCCAGCTCCGTCTGGCTGTAGAGCACGCGAGCGGCGGATTCGAGCGCGCTGGCTCGGCTCTCGGGCGGGGCGGTCCAGGCTGCTCTCAGCGCGTCGCGCGCCGGCCCCGGAACCGCGTCGCTGTGAATGAGGAGGGGCGCGATGTTGAGTGCCATGAAGCTGACGTGGGGCCCGCTAGCCGGGCGTCAAGCGCTCCCCGGTCCTCGCGGGTACGGAGGCCCAGGCAAAACCCACACATTCGCCGGATAAATGCTGACGGTCGGCGGGGCCGCACGGTCGCCCTGGCACGGGCCCGGGTAAGGGATTAGGTTGCCGGGGCTTTGCGGGCCGAAAGGGCTCGACGGGGCTCGCGGTGACCGCGGGCGCCTCCCTCCCAGCGGGACCCCAAAGCCCCAAAAACGCGCATGTTCACCTGGATCGCGAAGAAGCTCTTCGGCACCTCCAACGAGCGGTACCTCCGTCGGGTTCAACCGCAAGTCGTCGCCATCAACGCCCTCGAAGAGGCGATGAAGAAGCTGACGGACGCCGAGCTGCAGGCCAAGACCCCGGAGTTCAAAGAGAAGCTCGATAACGGAGCGACGCTCGACGACATCCTGGT
>DATLIL010000517.1:0-10001 GCA_035539475.1 Polyangiaceae bacterium | reverse complement strand
AGAGCGAGCGGCCACGCGCGGCGCTGGAAATGCTGCTCGTGCGCATGGCGCGCCGCCGCCTCCCCCGGCGCCGGTCAGTCTGCGCTCCATCGCCGTGAGGCGCCCGACGAGCTCGTCGATGGGAACGAGCGCGGGGCGGCGAGCCAGACGCACGAGCAGCATCTCGAGCGCCGCGCGCGGCTGGCCGCTCTTCACCACGTCGTCGAAGGCGAGCGCGAATCCCTGGTGCAGGCGGACGAGGTCGTCGGCGTCGCTCTTGGCTGCTAGCTCCTGCACGGCGCGCGCCTCCTCGGCGGGCGCGTCGATCAGCTCGGCGGGATCGGGGCAGACCTTGGCCACCACGAGGTCGCGCAGCACGGAGAGGAGATCGCGGGTCAGGAGCGCGACGTCGTAGCCCTGCTCGGCCAGCGTGGAGATGGTGCGGAGCGCCGCCGCGGCGTCGCCGGCGATCACCGACCCGGCCATGCCGATCAGGGTGGTGCGGCTGGCCACGCCGAGCACGCGGGCCACCTCGTCGCCCACGAGCTCGCCGCCGCCCCAGGCGATGACCTGATCGAGCAGGCTCATCGCGTCGCGCATGCTGCCCTGGGCCTCACGCGCCACCAGCGCGATCGCCGCGTCGTCCGCGCGGACCTGCTCCTGATCGAGCACGTGGCGCAGGCGCGCAGCGATGACCTGCGCCGGGATGAGCTTGAAGTCGAAGCGCTGGACGCGGCTCAGGATCGTGACCGGCACCTTGTGCACCTCGGTCGTCGCGAAGATGAACTTCACGTGCGGCGGAGGCTCTTCCAGGGTCTTCAAGAACGCGTTCCACGCGCTCTGCGAGAGCATGTGGACCTCGTCCACGATGAAGATCTTGTAGCGATCGCGCGAGGGCCGGTACGGCAGCGAATCCTGGAGTTTTCGCACCTCGTCGACGCCGTTGTAGCTGGCGCCGTCGATCTCGCGCACGTCCATGTCCGTGCCGGCGGCGATCTCGAGGCAGGCGGGACACTTCAGGCACGGCGAGATGGTCGGTCCCACCTCGGTGCCCGGCGGCGCGTCCGGATCGCCCATGCAGTTGAGCGCCTTGGCCAGGATGCGCGCGCTGGTCGTCTTGCCGACGCCGCGCACCCCCGTGAACAGGAAGGCGTGAGCGATGCGACCGCTCTTGATCGCGTTCTCGAGCGTGCGCGCGACGTGCTCCTGCCCGACGAGGTCCTCGAACCTCATCGGTCTCCACTTGCGCGCCAGGACGACGTAGCTCATCGCTATGTATCGGGGCGTAGCAGAGAAGGCCGCGCGCCACTACCTCGCTTGTGAGCGCGCCAGCCTCTGGGCTAGTCTCCCGCCCGTGGCACGCGCGCTTGCGACCACGATCTTGCTCGTCTGCGGCTGCTCCGAACACTCTCGGCCAGCGCCCGTGGTCGGGCCGGCGCCTGTGGTCAAGCCGGCGCCGGCGGCCGCCGCGCGGCCAGTGCTCGAGCTGTCGCCGACGCCCGAAGCCGAACCGGCGCAAGTGTCGATCCTCTCGCCGCCGAGCGGAGAGATTCTGTCGCCGGCCGACGCGGCAGCGACGCCGCTCAAGATCCACTCGTCCCGACCCGATTGGATCCTGGAGCTCGGCCTCGACGGCCGCCGCCTGCGCCCGGTGGCTTCGCTGCCCGAGCAACCGACGCTCGGCGATCTGAGCGAGGGCAGCGGGGTGAGCATCGGCAAACACATCCTCGTCGCGGCGCTGCGCTCCTCCGAAAACGCGCCAGCGCGCTACGCGTTGTCGCGCTTCTCGGTCGAGCTCGGGTACAGCGGGGTCCAGTCAGTCGTCTACTGCGGCAGGCCCTCGGGCACGTACTACGGTGCCGGCGAGCCCCTGTTGCTCGACTTCTTCGTCGCTCACCCCGACGTGGGCCATCCGGACGCGGTGCTGGTGCGCGCAAGGCGCCTGGGCGGGGCGGAGCCAGCGCGCGAGGCAAAGCTCGACAGCGCGGCGCCGCGCTTGCTGCAAGGCCTCACCCCCGGCGACTGGAGCATCGAGCTCGAGCTCCTGGACGCGGACCAGGATCCTCTCTCGCGGACGCGCTGCGAGCTCACCGTGAACGAGGTCGCCGCGCCATGAACGGCTTTTTGGGCGGAGTCGTCGTCGCCTGGTCGCTCACGCAGCTGGCCCTCGGCGTTTACTTCACGCTCGCCTACTTCGTGGGCCGCCGTGAGCGCGAGTTCTTCCTGTTCAGCCTGCTCTGCTACGCCTTCAGCGTCGCCAGCATCGGCATCGCCATCGACTACCTGGCCAATTCGATCGAGGCGCGAGCCTACGGCGACGTGGTCACGCCGGGCGCGCTGATCTTCGCCGCGGCCTTCAACGTGCACTTCGCCATGGAGTTCGCCCAGGTGGCGTGGCGCAAGCGCGTGTCGATGCTGCTCTACGTCCTGGTCGCGGTCTTCCTGGCGCTGCTCCTGAACGGCAACTTCTTCAGCCACTACCGCGTGGTCGAGGTCTACGTGCTGGGCACCAAGGTCGTACACGGCCTCGGCCACCCCAAGCTGGCCGCGCTGCTCTTCTTCGGCGTGGCCATGATCGAGACGATCGCGGCGATCACGCTGCTCCTGCGCGCCTACCGCGCGGGCCGGCGCGAGGCGCTGAGCTCGCTGGTCGGTGTCATCCTGTGCGTTCCCGCCATGGGCAACGATCTGCTCATGGCCACGGGCGTGATCGACTCGCTGAGCCTGATGCCGCACGCGTTCCCGCTTTACGCCTTCGGCGTGGCCGGCACGCTCCTTCTGCGCTACCGCGTGGCCGCCGGCGAGCTGCAACAAACGGCCAACAGCCTGCGCGACACCTCCGATCAGCTGCGCCACTCCTACGCCGAGCTCAAGCTCGTTCAGGATGAGCTCGTGCGCAAGAAGCAGCTGGCCGCCGTCGGCGAGCTCGCCGCCGCGATCGCGCACGAGGTGCGCAACCCCCTGGCCGTGATCGTCAACGCCGTGGCCGGCCTGCGCCGCACGGGCCTGCGCGAGGATGATCGCGCCACGCTGCTGAACATCGTGGAAGAGGAGTCCGGCCGGCTCAACCGGCTGGTCACCGACCTCCTGCGCTTCGCTCGTCCCGTCGAGGTCAAGCGCTCGCCAGTGTCACTGCTAGAGCTCGCCAACCGCACGCGCGGCGTGGTCGGGGACGACTACGAAGTCCGCGTCAGTATCGAAGAAGATCCAGAGATCCAGACGGTCTGGGTGGACCCCAACCTGTTCCGCCTGGTGTTCGACAATCTCGTCTCCAACGCCTGCCAGTCCATGAAGGACGGCGGCAGCGTCGAGATCGAGGTCCGGCGTGGCGAGCTCGAGGGCCAGCTGGCCGCGCACGTCGAGATCAAGGACTCCGGCCACGGCATGGACCCGCAGGTCAGAAAGCGCGCGCTGGATCCCTTCTTCACCACCAGGCCGAGCGGCACGGGCCTGGGCCTGCCGATCGTGCAGCGCATCGTCGAGGCTCACGGCGGACAGCTCGAGATCGAGAGCGGCGAAGGTCAGGGTACGACCGTGACGCTGGAGATCCCCGTGAGCAAGCCCACGAACACCGACGGCGCGCGCTCCGACGGCAAGCAAAAGGTCGCCTGACGTGACGCCAAGGTCCCGCATCGTCGAGCTCGACAAACGCTTCGTGTGGCACCCCTACACGCCGATGCAGGCGTACCTCGAGCAAACCGAGCCGCTGGTGATCGCGCGGGCCGAGGGCGCGCGGCTGTTCGACGCCGACGGTCGCTCGTACCTCGACGCGAACTCGTCCTGGTGGTGCGCGCTGCTCGGGCACCGCCATCCGCGGCTGGTCAGCGCACTGGCGGAGCAGGCCGCGTCGCTCGCGCACGTGGCGCTGGCCGGCATCACCCACGAGCCCGCCGCGCTGCTCGCCAGCGAGCTCTGCGGGCTGGCGCCGGCGGGCCTCGAGCACGTCTTTTTCAGCGACAACGGCTCGACCGCCGTCGAGGCCGCCTTGAAGATGGCGCTGCAGTTCTTCGCGCAGAACGGCGCGCCCGAGCGGCGCCGCTTCGTCGCGCTGGAAGGCGCGTTCCACGGCGAGACGCTGGGCGTCACGGCGCTCGGCGGCATCGAGGTGTTCCGCCGCCCCTTCGCCGGTGTGCTGCTCGACTGTCTGCACGTCCCGCGCGGTGAGGACGGCGCTGAGCGAGCCTTCGCCGCGCTCGAGGAGTACGTCACCCAGCACGCCGGCGAGCTCGCGGGCGTGGTGCTCGAGCCCGTGCTGCAGGGCGCGGCTGGCATGCAGCTCCACTCCCCTGCCCTCTTGCGCAAGGCGCGGGAGCTGACCGAGCGCGCCGGCGCGCTGCTCGTCTTCGACGAGGTCTTCACCGGCTTCGGTCGCACCGGGCCGATGTGGGCGAGCGAGCACGCCGGCGTCTCGCCCGATCTCCTGTGCCTGGCCAAGGGCCTGACCGGCGGCATGCTGCCGATGGCGGCCACGCTGGCCACGCGCCGCGTTTTCGAAGGCTTTTTCGGCGATGCATCGCGCGCCTTCCACTACGGCCACACCTACTGCGGCAACCCGCTCGGCGCGCGGCTCGGGCTGGAGGTGCTCGCCATCTACCGAGACGAACGCATCCTCGAGCGCACCCAGGGCAAGGCCGAGCGCATCTCGCGCTGCTTCACCGCGCTGGGCGAGCTGCCCGGCGTGCACCGCCCGCGCTCGCTCGGCATGGTCGGCGCGATCGATCTCGGCACGGACGGCGGCTACCTCGAGCGCGCGGGCTGGCGCGTCTACGAGGAGGCCCTGCGTCGCGGCGCCTACCTGCGCCCGCTCGGCAACGTCGTCTACATCGCGCCGCCGCTCAACATTCCGGACGCCGACCTCGACGAGCTGCTCGGCATCGTGTCGGCGTCGGTGCGCGCCGTGGTAGGCTAGGGTCACCCATTTGCTCCCCGCCCACCTTCGCCGCGTGATCGATCTCTTTGCCAGGCTGCCCGGCGTCGGCGAAAAGACCGCGCAGCGCTTCGCCATGCACCTGCTCGACGGGCACGGCGAGCTGGCGGACGAGCTCGGGCACGAGCTCTCGGCGCTGCGCGAGCGCGTGCGCCCCTGCCAGCGCTGCGGCAACGTGGCGGAGGTCGACGAGGCCGGCCGCGCCGAGTGCCCCATCTGTCGCGACAACCGCCGCGACGCCCACGTGCTCTGCATCGTCGCCCGGGTCCAGGATCTGATCGCGATCGAGCGCAGCGGCGCCATGCGCGGCCGCTACTTCGTGCTCGGCCGCCTGCTCTCGCCGCTCGACGGCGTCGGCCCCGACGAGCTGCCGCTCGGAGCGCTCGGCCGGCGCATCGAGCAAGATGGCGTCCGCGAGGTGATTTTGGCCACGCCCCCCTCGGTGGACGGCGAGGCCACGGCGCTCCTGCTGGCGCGCGAGCTCGCCGGCAAGGGCCTCAGCATCTCGCGCATCGCGAGCGGCGTTCCCCACGGCGGAGACCTGGAATTCGCCGATCAAATCACGCTCGGCCGTGCCATCGACGGACGCCGTCCGGTATGAGAAGATGCCCGGCCCTGCTGCCAAGCCATGGCCAACCGAACCGTCGTCTCCTCGTCCAGAGCGCCCCGAGCGATCGGGCCCTACTCTCAGGGTATCCGCGCCGACAAGCTGCTCTTTCTCTCCGGTCAGATCCCGATCGATCCGGCCAGCGGAGAGCTCGTGGGCGGCGACATCGAGGCCCAGACTCGGCAGGTCCTGAACAACATGAGCGCCGTGCTCGAGGCGGCCGGCGCTTCATTGTCGGATGTGGTCAAGACCACGGTCTTCCTGGTCGACCTCGCCGATTTTCCTGCCTTCAACGCAACCTACGCGAGCTTCTTCACGACTGATCCTCCCGCGCGCTCCACCGTCCAGGTCGCGGCGCTGCCCAAGGGAGCACGGGTCGAGGTCGAAGCCATCGCGCTTCTGGAGTGAGAGCCACGATGCCCAAGACACAGAACACCAAGACCACCGCCTCCGTCGACTCCGCGCTGCTCGCCGCCAAGGGCGAAGCTGCGCTGGCCGCGGCGCTGAAGGCCGACAACGCCGAAGCCCTGATCAACGCTTGGGTTGGCGCCGGTAACGCCGAGGCCGTCAACGAGGTGGCCGAACGCGGCAGCGGCGCGGCTCGCAAGGCGGCGCGGCGCGGCATCAACGTGCTGAAGGCGCGCGGCGTGACGATCCCGTCGCGGCGCACTGTAACGAACGTCGCCGGCCCCGCCGAAGCCGAACTGCAGGAAGGTTACCTGCTCGCGCCCGACTCCAGCGGTACCGTGCTGATCGTGGTGGCGACGCGCACGGCCAGCAGCCGCCTGCGCTGCGCTTTCGTCTTCGTCAACGAGGGCGTCGGCGTGCAGCGCATCGACAACGTTGAGCTCAGCCAGTCGCAGCTGCGCGAGTCGCTGAACAACGCCATTCGCGGCGGCGACTACAAGCCGGTCAAGGTCCCCGTCGAGTACGCGCGGCAGCGCATCGCCGAGGCCCGCCAGCGCCAGAAAGAGCGCGGTCTGCTCGAGCCGCTCGGCCTGGGCACGGCACGCTCGCTGCTCGAGCCGGTGCCGAGCGAAGTCCAGGACCACCCCTTCGACGCCGAGGGCCTCGAGCTCTCCGACGACGACGCCAAGGACCTCGCCAAGCTCTCGGCCAGCCTGCACGCGCTGCCCGAGTTCCGCGGCTGGTTTCCGCCGGGTGCCGCGCTCGACGAGATGCTGGTCCACGTCGGTGAGCACCTCGAGGCCGGCAAGGAGCCCGCGCCGGACGTGCTCCAGGCCAGGCTGGAAGAAGAGGTCAAGGCCGCGACCGATCGCTACTTCACGCCCGAGCGCCGCGCGCAGCTCGTGAAGATGATGAAGGACAGCGCGCTCAGCGTGCTCACGCGCGAGGGCGAGACGCAGGCTCTGCAGGTCGTGGCCGCCATGAAGGTCACCGAGAACGCGGGCCTCATCACCGATCCTCCGCACGCCGTCCCCTTCCTGCGCGGCTTCTTCGACAAGGGCGTCGCCGCCATGCTGGCGCAGAACCAGGGCCGCCTGCGCATCCCGCTGCGCAAGCGCCCCGAAGGCGAAGCCGCCCCGGCAGCAGCGAGCGAAGAAAAGCCCGCGGAGCCCGCTTCCGAGGGTTGAGAACCGGTGGCGTGGTCGTTCGGGCTGCGCCTCCACCTTTACGGTGACTGCCACCTCGATGGCGGCCCCGGCGAGCCCGTGGAACTCGAGCTCTCGCTGCGGCGCGCCGTCCGGCGCGTTTTCACGGCGCAGGGCGTATTGCGCTGCCCGGCGCTCGGCCCGGAGCGCGCCATCCAAGGCGACTGGACTTCGCAGGCGCTCGCGCTGGATCTCGGTGGTGGCTGGTCGTTCATCGGTCACCCCGATCCGACGGTGCCGCCCTCGCTCCTGCGGCGAAGCCTGTGGACTGGTCCACTCACGCACGCGGCCGAACCGCGCGGGGTCCTGCGCCTGCGCTTCGACCTGCGACACGACTGGCCCGCGCTCGTCCGAAGCCTGCGGCTGTAGGCGGGGAACAACCAGCTCGCGGCGCGGTCTAGCTCTTTCGCCGTGTCGCGTGCGTTGGCAGTCCTCGCCCTGGTGCTCGTTGCGGCCTGCCGCTCAGCAGGACAGCCAGTGGCGCCCGCTCAACGCTTCGAGCTCCAATACCTCGCGCCTCACGTCATCGAACCGCCGGAGGCCCCTTCCAGCGCAGTAGAGCCGTCGGACGCTCGCGACGAAGCGACTGCAGGGTACGAAAAGCGCGAAGAGCAACGGCGGACGCTGGAGGTCCTCGTACGAACGGCGCGTACGGAACAAGACCGCCGCGACTTCGAACGCCTGCTCGACGAGCTCGCGCCGGAACTCGGGCCCATGCAGCCACTACCGGCGGCCGTCGAGGACCTCGAAGACTGGTGGGACGTCATCGGCTCGCGGGCTACGAGCCTCACCTTCGAACCGAAGCGACTGTTCGTGTGGCCCGAGCTGCCATGGATCGAAGACCCGGCGGACCTTCAGCGACTATCGCGTCTCCTCTGTCCGCAGCGCGACTCGCAGTGCGGCGCGGAGTCCCGCACCTTCTTGCTGGAAGCGGAGGCACGAATGGCCAGCTTCACTCGTCTTCAGGTAGCCGAAGACGCGCTGGAGGCGGACGAATCGCCGCGGAGCTACGACGACCGCATTGCAGAGTGCGAGCACCTCGCACTGGAGGACGAGAGCCAATCGGCCTTCTGGAGGTGGAAAGAATGCGTCGAAGCCATCGTCCCGCAGGTCACCCGCGTGCCCCGCAATCGCTTCCGCATGCCGGAGCGCGGGATCCTCGTCACGGACCAGTACGGGTACTGGGAACCATGCAGACAGATGAGCGCCTACTCCATCGAAACGGGACTGCTACTGAACCGCACTCACTGCTCATCTCACGGCACGAGCCGGGCACGCTGGCGGGCGGCGCGCGTGGATGTCGCGGCGGTCCGCCGCATAGCGCTGTTCGCTGCGCTCTTGGATGACATGAACGACAGCCCCGCCCGGCCAGAAAGTTTCGCAATACCGCCCTCGCTCACCTTCGAGAATACCCACAGCTTGCGGGGCCTGGGCCTCCGGGGCGTGGACAGCCACGCACTCAGGCTCGAGTATCACATGAGCGGCGTGCTCACCTCTCCGCTCGAGGACAAGCTCGACGTCGACTGGGAGGACGAGCCGAAACGGCAGCTGCTTGCTCAGCTCTTCACGGCACTCGGACGTTCGGGCAAGCCGCTGTGCATCCGCCAGAAGGACCAACCGCTGGTCGAACACCTCTCGCGTGAGATGCAGGCCGTGGCCTCCCTGAACCAAGAGGAAGTGGCCGGGGCGCTCGCCGAGGTGCGCTGCAACTGAGATGGGGTATGCTCATCCTTGGATGAGCGACGCCGCCGCCATGAACCTCACGCCCGAGCACAGCGCCGTGCTGGTGATCGACGTTCAGGAGCGACTCGCTGGCGCCATGCCCGAGCCGCGCATGGCCGACCTGCGCCGCGCCGCGCGCGTTCTTCTCGGGGCTGCCCGGGAGCTCTCGGTGCTGTCGCTGTACAGCGAGCAGTACCCCAAGGGGCTCGGTCCCACGCTGCCGGACGTCGCCGCCGAGCTCGGCGCAGCCGGCTCCGTGCGCTTCGAAAAGCTCGAGTTCAGTGCCTACAACGTGGTCGGCGAGTCGCTGGCCAACACCAAGAGCGTCGTGCTGCTCGGCATGGAGACGCACGTGTGTGTCTACCTCACCGCGCGCGACCTTTGCGAGCGAGGCTTCGCCGTGCACGTGGTGGCCGACGGCGTCGCCTCGCGCCGGGACGATCACCGCGAGGTGGGCCTCGAGCTCTGCCGCCGCGCCGGCGCCTCCGTCACCACCAGCGAAACGGTGGTTTTCGACTGGATGGGATGCGCCGGGAGCGATAGCTTCAAGAAGATCAGCGCCCTCGTACGTTAATGGCACAACGAAAGCGTTACCTGTTCGTCTGCGTGAACCGCCGTCCCGACGGCACCCCCAAGGGCTCGTGCGCCGCGCGCGGCGCCGTCGAGCTTCACCACAAGCTCAAGGAGATGCTCAAGGACGAGGGCCTGGCCAAGACCGAGGTCCGGGCCTGCACCTCGAGCTGCCTCGACACGTGCTGGGTGGGCCCGAGCATCGCCGTCGAGCCGGACAACTACTTCTACGGCCGCGTGCAAGAGAGCGACCTCGAAGAGATCGTCGCCGCGCTCAAGAACGACACGCGCGTCGAACGCCTCGTGCTCGGCCCCGACGACTTCGTCGAGCCCAAAGAGCTACGCTCCAAGACGTAGCGAGCTACACGTCCGGATCTCGCTGGCGTACCCAATCGCCCCCGGCTCGACTCCTTTCGGCGGTCCAACCGGGCGGAAGGTCTCCGATCGTGCGCAGCGTGGGATCGAGCGCCAGCGCTGACTTCATCGCGATCACCTTGCCCTGCTCGGGCGAAAACTCGGCCCCGCTGAAGAAGCCCCAGCTGTCATCGTCCGAGTAGTGAACGACGAGCAGGATAGGGGCGCG
>DATLIL010000516.1:0-3340 GCA_035539475.1 Polyangiaceae bacterium | reverse complement strand
ATCCAGGCCTTCGTCACGCCGAACAGGTGCGTGCTGGCCAGGCGCCCGTCCGCATCGAACGTCACCGTTCCAAACGCGGCGTCGGTGAACAGATCTCGCTCCTGACCGGCGGGCGACGGCAGGCGCATCGTCCACGTCCGGCTGTCGTCGCGCAGATTGACGAACACCATGCGCGTACCTTCGGGCACGGCCGCGCGCAGGCAAATCGCGGTATTGGCCTGGCTGCAGGGTTCGTAGCTACGCGCCTGAGCGTTCTCGTCCAGCGCTTGCGCCACCGTCAGATAGCTGAAGAACGAGTGCCCACTGGACGCGCTGCGATTCTCGACGACGAGCTCCTTTAGTGCCCCCGGCAAGCCGCTGCTCCGGAGCTCGCTGCGCTCCGACCCGGGGTGCTGGCTGCGAACGTCCATGACCAGACGCGAAGCGCCTACTGCGGAACCCTCTTCGTCGACGCGCGCCTCGGCGCTTCCGCCGGAGCCAGTCGCTGTGGCGGGCAGTGCAAAGCGCACCCCGAAGCTACCGCGCCGCGAGTGCAAGCTATCGACGATGACGTATTCGTCGCCTTCGCGGAATGTCGAGCGCAGCGCGTACTCGCTGCCGTCCGTGTCGTAGTCGAGCCGCGCCGTCAGGCCATTGGCCGATGAGCCCAGGATGCTGGAGCTGCCGCCACCTGCGTACCTCTCGACGGTCGTGCCGCTGAGATCATAGGCGAGTGGCCCCAGAAAGACGGCGAGCGAGAACAGCGCGTCCCCGAAATTCAGGTGCCACCACGAGGAGCCACGGCCCTCGTACGCCTCGGGGAACACCGAGAGCAGGAGCTCGACGGCCTCGTCGCCAGTGACCGGCCCATTCGGGGAAACTCCACCCCCATCCAGCAAGTACGGAACGTTGTGCTTGAGAAAGCGCGCTGTCTGGCCGCGCAACTTGAACCCGGGGTAGCCGGGATCGACGATCAGGCGATCGACGGCGATACCGCTCGAAGTGGGGCGGGAGCGATTCAAGGCCACGCTCAGCCCGTCTTGCTGGTCGTGCGCCCCGCCGCTGCCGAGGAGCTGCCCATTTTCAGCGAGCAAGGTGAGGCTCGTGGCAATGTCGCCGCTCAGCGTGTTGAGCTTGCCCGCTCCCTCCGTGACGACCCGATCCGCGAAGGTCATGGCCGGGCCGGTCATGTCGATCGGATAACTCAGGAGCTGCGCCACACTGAGGTTCGCGCCGTTGGTGACGTGCGGGATCTCGTTCGGCGAGCACTCCTTTGCGATCTGACCTCCGGGCAGCACGCAGACGAGCGGACGCACGCGGAAGCGATCACCCTGCACGAAGTCCTTGTAGCGGTGGTCTCCCGTCAAGACCGCGTAGGGAGCCAGAAAGCCGTCGCGAGCCGCGTTGGCGTCGTCGATGGCCGGGATCAGCCCCGACGGATCGCTGAGCTCGCGCAGCCACTGCCCCGACGCCACGAAGCGCGCGGGCAGCAGATCGGCTGGCAGCCGGCCGGAGATCTTGGCCACCGCGTACAGCGGCAGGAGCTGATCGTTGACGTAGCGCAGGTAGCCGGTGCCCTCGCCGTACGCTCCGCCCGGCGTGAAGTTGCGGTCAATGTAGCGCGCGAGCCCGGCCAGGCCGCGCTTGCGGCGGAACACGAGATCGAGCGTCGCGAGCCCAGCCTGCGCCTTGGTGGGGATGTTGCCGTCGTCGAGCAGCGGATGAACGAAGTCCACCCACTCGTTCACCTCTCCGGACAGCGCCTTGACGAGGCCCAGATGAGGCTGGAAGCTCAGCGTCTGTTCCGGGAGCGGAATGCCGTTGACGACTCGGGCCGGGATCGTGAACGTGACCGTATAGGCGAGGAAGTCGGGATCCACGAGCGACAGCAAGCCGAGCGTTTGCAGGTACTCGGCGACGTTCAGCAATGCCTTGTCTGCGTCCGGCAGATCCTTCTTGAGCGCATCGAGATCGTCCATGGCATCCTCGATCTCCTTCTTGCAGTCCGCCGCGTCGACGATGGCGTAACCCGTGAGGAGCTCCCCCCAGCTGATGTCGGCCGCGTCGTTGCAAAACTCGATCGTCCGCCGTAGCTGACGCACCAAGGTCATGTACGGAAAGTGACTGCTCAGCGGCACCGTCCGGTGATCGATCGAGGGCTCGGTCCCCTGCACCGCGCCGTGGACGACGTCAGCCAGATACGTCTCGGCGTTGTAGCTCGAGACCCGTAGCCTTTCGGCGGCGCTGGCTCCCGCGGGGAAGGGCAACAGCGGGCGCGTCTTCAGCTCGCCGACGGTCTCGTAGAGCTTGGTCGCAACGGGGTCCTGAAACGGATAGGCGTTGCGCAGGCGTGTGACGAGCTGCGACGGGTCGCCCTCGGGCAGCTCTGGAGCCGCCTGACCGCGAGGACAGCTCTGCGGCACGAAGGGCAGCGCGCTTCTGCAGGTGTCGAGCACGGGCAGCGGAACGTCGAGCGGCCCCGGGCGCACGGTCTGGAACGGCACCAGAGGTTCACCCGGCGGCAACGGGATCGGCGCCGTCGGGCCCGAGCCGATCCCGCCCCAGGGGTAGTTCGGAGCAGGCAGCGGATTGCGAAACAGGTCGAACGGAACGCCGGCCAACGGCGCGCCGGCGCCGACCTTGGCCAGGCCACGCGGCTTCGCGGAGGCCGCGCGAAGCTCGCGCACGGAAAAGGACGTGAACGTCGCCGAGCTGTTCTGCGGGAACAGAGCGAGCGAATCGCCCGGGTCGAGGTACATGCCGACCGTCGTGCCAGGCGTGGCGTAGAACGGCGCCCCGACCGGGACCCACACGTCACGCTTCGCCCCGTCGACCGTGCTCGCGTAGTACTGCAGGCTGTCACCGTCGGCGCGCAGGCGTAGTGCCACTTCTTGCTGCGAGGCGGGCAGCGGCGCCTCCCAGCGCTGTGGCGCTTCATCCGGCAGCGCCAGCTCGACGAAAAGCTTGCCGCTGGAGCTGACGCCCGCCGTGTAGCGGCCCGCCTGCTCGTGCTCGCTCCAGCGCACCAGCAGACCTGCCGTCGCCGGCCTGGTGGAAGCTGCGCCCGTTTCCACACGGACTCTCGTCAGCACTTCCCCGGAGAGCCCCACTTCCTTGCGGAAGACGTAAAGCGGCGTGCCACCGCCTCGCACGGCCCTGGCAATCAGACCGATGCGGGGCTCGAGCGGATCCGCCAGGATGCTCACCGGATCCTTCAGCAGCGAGGTGCCCGGTCCGAGCACGCCGATCTGGAAGTCCGTCATGTTGAGCGGAGATGTCGAGCCGGCTGCCTGTGTCAGCGTGGCGCGATTGGCATCTTCGGCCGGGGCGTCTACCTGGGTCGAGCAACCGAGCGGCGCGA
>DATLIL010000515.1:0-11229 GCA_035539475.1 Polyangiaceae bacterium | reverse complement strand
CTCACGGCGATAGCCACCGCTGCTCCGGTCGACGCCGGCGCTCCGAGCCCCACCTACCCGTCCCCGCCCGCTACGGCGACCGTCGGAACTCCAAAGAATCCGTCGACGGCTGCGCCCAAGGATGCGGGCGCGGCGCCGTCTCCAGCTATTCCGCCCTTCCTGTTGCCGAGCGCCCTGCCCAGTACGCTTCCGGCGCTACCCTCTGGATTTCCGACCGCCCTACCCACGGCGTTTCCGACTACTCTTCCACCACTGTTCCCTGCACCCGCCGAGCAGACCGACGGCGGCTGAAGGAAACGGTTCCGAAACGTTCACCGTTCGATTCTCCAGCCGGGTCACCGTGTCCCCCCCCTCTACTCCGGATATTTCCCTGCCTGCGTTCTCGGCGTCGCTGCCGGAGAGCTACCGGCGCAATTTCGCACCGACGGCCGTGGCGCAGCACGCGGTCCTGGCACGGCACCGTGAAGGCACGAGACCCGAGGTCGGCATCTTCACCTCCGACCGGCCGGGCACCGCGCTGTGCGTGATAGCGGAGGACCGCCCCGGGCTCCTGGCCACGATCAGCGCCGCGCTGGTGCTGTGTGATCTGGACGTGATCGAGGCCGAGGCCTACACGCGCCGCATGGACGGCGCGCACAACGAAGCCGTCGACGTCTTCTGGGTGCGTTATCGCGACCCCGCGCGCCGCAGCAAGCTGATCGAACAAGCCACGGTCGAGCGCTTGCGCGAGGTGCTGGCGGACCTGATCGAAGGCAAGCTCTCGACGCCACCGCCGGCCATGCCCGGCGTGCCCGTGGCCACGCCGTCGACGGCAGAAACCGTGGTGCGCTTCATCGAGGGCGAGGACGGCAGCTTCACGACGCTGGAAGTCGAGACCGGCGATCGTTCGGGCCTGTTGCTCTCGCTGTCGCAAGCCCTGTTCAAGCAGCGTGTTCAGATCGTCGCCTCGCAGGTCAAGACGGTGAACAACCGTGTCTACGATCGCTTCAGCATCGTGGAGTTCGACAGCAAGCCGATCTCACCGGCCCGGCGCCTCGAGATCCAGGTCGCGGTGCTGACGGCGATTGATCCTATTCTCGAGCAGCAGATCAGTGCGCGGACTCCCAGCGCGCCCCCAGCGGCTAGTTCGTAGCGCGGCCGCGGGCGCGGCCGCTTGCTCAGCGGGCTTCGCCCGCTTCGCGGTTTGTTTTGATTTGCGGAGTGCCTCCGCATAGCGCCTGGCCTTCCGGGTGTACTGGGAGCAAGCGGCGCCTGTTCGGTCAGTTTGTCGTGACTCGGGTCTCGTTTGCCGATCGAGATCTGGTTTTCCAAGATCCCCGGGGTCGTCGCGGCTCAGCTCGCTGACGCGAGCTTCGCGCAAACCCTACGTCGCTCGACGATTCGGACGGGATCCAGAGCTGAGCCTTGCACCGCAAGAAAGAGGGCTACACGACCGTCGCCGAGCCGAGTGTCTGAACCAGGTCCCAACATCGGCTTCACGGAGGGTTTCTGAGTTGGTTTGGGGGAACACACCGTCGACGGCAATGCCTGCCCCGTTTCAACGCTCGCTCGTCTACGGGCTTGGACTTAGCCCTTTGCGCTGATTGGGATGTACGACGCCTTGCGACCCGTGACGTTGCCGTAGAAGCGCAGGGTGTCTTTCACGGCGCCGAGCAGGGCGCGGGCGATGCGCTCGTCGAAGCGATAGTTGGCCTTGGGGTAGCGGCGCGCGCCGTAGTCGCGGAGGAAGTCCGCGACTTCGCTGCCGCCTTCGTCTGCCAGTTGCATGGAGCTCGTGTAGCTCAGGCTCTTCTTGAACAGCTTCTTCCACGAGTCGCAGTAGTCGTGGCGCATGATCACGTCGGGGGCGTACACGATGCGGGAGTCGGGCAGCTCGGTGCGCAGGCGAAAGCTGAAGTCGAGCCCCTCGTAGGGCGAGAGCTTGTCGCCAAAACCTCCGAGCGCGAAATAGGTGTCGCGCTTCAGCACCGAGCTACCCTCGGTGACCAGACAGTCGTCGAGCACCTGTTCACCGCGGTCGTAGTGGGTCGCGAGCGAGGTGAAGTAGCGGTGTTCCTTCCACTGGATGCGGCTGCGCAGGGCCACGATCGAGGGGTCGACCAGGTGCCGCAGCGCCTTCTGGTAGTAGTCGGCCGCGATCAGACCGTCGTCGTCGATGAAGCTGATGATCGGCGCCTTGGCCAGCGCGGCGCCCATGTTTCGCGCCGGGCACAGCCCGACGTTCTTCTTCATGCGCACTTCGACGTCGACCAACCCGGGGAAGGCGCCACGCGCGGCCTCGAGCCCGCCGTTGTCGAGCAGGATCACCTCGAGCGCGCCCTCACCCAGGCCACGCTGCGCGCGCAGGTGCTCGAGACAGCCGATCACGCGATCGGCGGAGCGATAGGCCACGACGATGGCGCTGACGCGCGGCGCCGCCACCTCCCGATGCCGCAGCTCCTCGGCCACGAGCGGACGGTAGCGTGCCTGCCAGGCCGCTGCGTCGCCGCTCGGGCAACCTCGAAGCTCACGCAGCTTGCGGACGTCCATCGTGGTTCTTGGTGGACCCTAGCTGGGGCAAAGCCCCAGCCAGACAGGGCCTGTAAGTCTTGGAAGAACAGATCTCGATCGACATTGAAGACCACAACCCACGAAAAAGAACCGGCGAGGCCGGCGCGGGTTGCGCAAAGCAAGGCACCTGACGCCGGATTCGATCAGGACACATTGAAATCAAACCCTAGTGTCGGCCTTGACTCATCCATGAATCCTCGTTCGCTGACGACCTTAGCAACCTTTCGAGCACCGCGCCGATGCGATCGCCGGTGTGCTCCCAGGTGTAGCTCTGCTCCAGGCATTCGCGCCCGGCGGCGCCCAGCCGAGCGGCGAGCCCGCGGTCGGAGGCCAGACGCTCGAGCGCGCTCGCCACTTCGTCCGGGTCGTCGCCCACGAGCAGCCCGTTCGTGCCGTGCTCGAGGATCTCGGCGATCTGGCCGAGGCGCGAGCCGATCACCGGCAGCCCGGCGCCCAGATAGTCGAAGAGCTTGAGCGGCGAGTTGTAGAAGCCAGCCGGACTCCAGGGCATCGGTCGATACAGGCAGAGCGCGGCGTCCATTCGTGCCAGCGCCGCCGGCAGCTCGGCGTGCGGCACCTGCCCCGCGAGCTGAATGCCAGGCTCACGCGGGATGCGATCGTGGCCGGCCTCGGTGTAGAGCGTGAGCTCGAGCTCGGGAACGCGCCGCCTGGCGCGGCGGACACCCTCGAGCACCAGGTCGAGCGCCTGCCACGGCCAGCGCGCGCCACCGGCCCAGACCACGCGAAAGGGACCACCTTGTCGGGGCTCGGCGCGGGCGGCGCCGGCGCGCCCGCCGTTGGGGGCGACGTACACTCGCTCGCGCGCGATCGGATAGGTGTCGCGCACGAAGGCGGCGAGCTGGCTCGAGACGCAGACGGCCGCCGCGGAGAGCCGCGTGATGTTGTGGTAGTAGCCGCGCAGCACGCGCGTGCGCGCGCGATTGATCGGTCCCGTGCCGTACGCCAGTCGCTCCTCCGCGATGGCGTTGATCTCGGTCAGCACGGGGCGGCGCTCGGTGGCCTGATTCAAGAGCAACAGGCCCAGGTCCCACGGCCTGGCGTCACAGCGCACGTAGATCGCGTCCGCGTCGCGCAGAAGCGCGCGCATGCCTGCGGGTGAACGCGGGTAGCGCTCGAGGCGCGAGTCGGTCTTGGGCTCACTGGTGATCAGGCGATAGCCCAGGCGCCGGAGCTGTTCGACGACGTGAAAGCCGTGGACGGCGCCGCCGGCGAAGGGCTCGGTGTGATCGCGATAACACAGCGCGATCGTCTTCATTTCCCCGGCTCCCCTCCGTCGACGATCGCGAAGCGCGTCGCACGCTGCCCGCGATCGCGCAATAGCCGGTAGACGCTGCGAGAGAACAAGAACGGGTACTTGGCCGTCAGCTCGGCCAGCGCACGAGCCCGCTCGGGCAGCGGCTCGTGACCGCGATCGTCGAGGATCCAGCCGAGCGCACGCACGTAGATCACCCAGGGATAGGCCGGCAGCAGCAGGCCCACCTTCAGCGGTTGGTGACGCGCGATCACTCCGAAGTAGAAGCGAACGTTGCCCTCGATCTCGCGCGCCAGGCTGCCGGTTCGTCGCTCCGCGCCGCCGGGGATATCCATGCGGCGGATGATGCGCGCGGTGGGGTCGAAGGCGATGTACTCCTCCGGCTTCATCAGCTTGCGCAGCCGGAAGGAGAAGTCGTGCTCCTCCTGGCCGTTGCCACACTCGTCGACCCAGCCGCCGGCGCGCCGCGCGTAGTCACGCCGGATCGAAGAGTTGGCGCCGCGCAGGTACTTGCTGTTCTGCTTGCGCTGCAGCACGCCGGGATAGGCCAGCGGCGTTCCGAACAGCGTGTAGCTCATGGCGTAGCGGTGGGCGATACGCGGAAAACGCCGCTCGAAGCCGCCGCCGCCGCCGTCTTCGCGGTCCTCGCCGCCGTGCACGGCGACGCAGTTCGGGTCGTCGTAGTTCGCCAGGTGGCGGCTGACCCAGTCGTCGGTGGCCGGCAGGTCGTCGTCGTCGACGATCAGCACGATCTCTCCGCGCGCCGAGGCCATGCCGGCGTTGCGTGCACCGCCGACGCCGAGCGGAGGGTGGCGTTCGATGCGGATGCGCGGCTCTTCCGCCGCCCAGCGCTCGAGCGTCTGGAGTGCGGCGTAGTCGATCTGCGTGCTCTGCTCGATGATCAGGATCTCGAAGTCGCTACGATCCTGGCGGCGCAGGCGCTCGACCAGCTCCAGGACCTGCGGCAGGCGGTTGTAGGACGGCACGAGCACGGTGCACTTCATGACGCGGCCCCTTCGACCACGGCCTGGCTGCGGGAGCCAGCCCGGAAACGCTCGCGCAGCAGACTCCCGGCCAGGTACAGCACCAGCACGGCGTAGATCAGCACCGTCAGCGCCAGCTCCTGGGTCTGCAGCTGCACGAACAAGATCAGGCTGGGAGCTGCGGCGAGCTCCATGCCCACGAGGGCCGCGCCGAGCACCAGCACCTTGAGCAGCGCGAGGGCCAGCGTCTCCCGGCGCAGCGGGGGACCGCAGAGCAAGAGTACGACGACGGGCAGAAAGTACTTGAGCTGCACGAACGGGATGGCGGCCAGCGCCGCCGCGAGCTCGCCCTCGTCGATCGGCGTCATGGCGAGCGCGAACTTGAAATCGACGTTGGCAAAGCGCAGGCCGCCCAGCAAGAGGAAGTACAGCACCAGCGCGTAGCTGAGCTGCCCGATCCCGAGCAGCGTGCGTTGCGGCAGCCCGCCGGCGCCGAGCTCCTTCACCGCGCGCCAGAAGCCGAGGAACGAGAGCTGGACCAGGCTGCTGGCGATCAGCACCGGCTGCGGCACCTCGGTGAACACGCCGAGCACGAACACGAACAGCGCGCCGAACCCCGGCAGCCTCAGGGCAGAACGATCGGGAGCGAGCAGCGCGCCGATGGCGAAGAAGCCGAGCGCCACGGCGGCCGTGCTCACGCTGCCGAGCTGCTCGCTGAAAGAGAGCACCACCCAGCGCGGTTGCCACTCCGTCAGCACCGGTGCGAGCAGCGGCACCGTCGGCAGGATCGCCAGCAGCGTCCAGCGCACGAGCGGCGAGCGCAGACGCGAGCCCCAGCTCTGCCCGCCGAGGCTGCCCACGACGTGCGTCAGGAGCAGCACGTTCGTGCCGAAGGCGAGGTTGCGCAGCGACCCGTAGTAGTACGGGCCGAGAAACAGACCGAACAGCACGACGCCCCAGGCGGTCGCTCCGAGCGCGGGCCAGCGTGGCAGCGCGAGCAGGCGCGAGGCCAGGAGCGAGAGCGGCGCGACGACGACCCAGTAGGCGACCCAGAAACCGATGGTCCAGCGCGGATTCACGTGGTTTTGCAGGGTGACCAGGAGCTCCGTCGAAAAGAAGCCCGCGAGCAGGCCGAAGCCGAGAGCCGCGGCCGAGAGCCCGAGCACGAGCCGGCGCGGAATGGCCAGGGCCGTGAGCAGCAGCCCGAACAGCCCGACTCCGAGCGCCAGCGTCACGACGTCCAGCCCCAGCGAGCTCTGCACGGGTGCCTGTGCCGTGCGCACTTCCGGCGTGGCTCGCTCCAGCGCCTGGCGGCGTCCACCCGGCCAGTCGATGTCGTCGAAGGGGTGAGTGCCGGCGTAACCGATCGGCGTGGGCTCGCAGCTGACGGCGCCAGCGAGAAAGTAGAGCGCCGACATGTGCAGGTCGTGCCGCCGCCCGGCAGGAAAGAGCGGACCGCTAGCGAAGTAAGCCGTGACCGACGGGATGCCCGTCGAGTGATAGCCGTGCGCGTCGTGGCCGTGATCGCCCAGCACGATCAGCGAGTCCTTCGGGCCCAGGCGCCCGCTCACCTCGCGCAAGAAGTCGTCGGTCTCACGGAACTTGGCGACGTACTGGGCGTGCCCGACACCGACGCGGTGAGCCGTGGCGTCCGTGTCGATCACGTGGCTGATGATGACGTCGAGCGACGGATCGCCGAGCCACTCGAAGGTCCTGATTCGACCGTACTGATCACGGTCCATCGTCTTCGGCTGGCGCTCCTCGAAGGTGGCATGTTTGGCCAGAGACGGCTGATACAGGCCGATGAAGGCGTGATCAGCGACGGCGGCAACCTTGATGCCGCGCGCGGCCAGACGATGAATCAGGCTCGGCGCCTCCACGCTCATGCCGGTGTAGTTCTTGAAACCCGTCACCAGCAGCGGTTCGGAGCCCTCGAACATGGTGCGGAAGCAGAGCAGCGAGAGCTGCGACAGGCAGGGCTGCATCCGCCCGGACAGCGCGTCCTTCTGGTGGTTCGAGAGCCAGGGCATGACCCGGCCGTCGAGCGCGGTGGCATCGCGCAGGCTGTCGATGATGATGATGACCAGCCGCTTGTGGTCGGAGCCGGTACCCGGGAAATCGCACTCGCGGTCGAGCGCCGCCCGATCACCGACCCCGGCGCGCGGAGCGCTGGCCGACGCCTGAGCGCGACTGAACGAGACGTAGAGGTAGAGCGCGGCCAGGAGCAGCGGCAGCGCGGCTATCCAGACCAGTGAACGGCGTCCGAACCCGAGCATCAGCGGGCCGGAGGATAGCGCGAGACGGCGCCGAGTCAGGCGCCGCCAGGCGCGGCGCCCCGGGCGACGCCGCGTGGGGGGAGGCTCGGCCGAATTTACTTCGGCTGAGGGGGGCGGCGCGTGCCGCCCCCAAGAACAAGGCTAAATCGGGCGGTCGCGCTAGCGACCGTCGATTTAGAATGCGAAGTCGACCTTGGGCGGCGCTTCCTTGGGCGCGGGTGCCGCCTTGGGCTTGGGCTGGGCCTTTGGCGCGGCCTTGGGTGCGGCCTTGGGCTTGGGCTCGGCCTTCGGCGCCGGCGCGGGTTCCGCTGCGGTCGTCGGCTTGCCCTCCGCGTCGACGGCCTTGCCATCGACCTGACGGATGTGGAACTCGACGCGGCGGTTGTTCTGCCGTCCCTCGTCGGTGTCGTTGGTCTCGATCGGGCGCTCCTCGCCGAAGCCCTGCGGGTTCAGCCGGCCACGGGCGATGCCCTTCTTGACCAGCCAGTTCACCACGGACTGGGCCCTACGCTGGCTCAGGCCCTTGTTGTAGGCGTCGTTGCCCTTGTTGTCGGTGTGGCCCTCGACCGCCAGCATCGTGAACTCGGGGTGCTGCGAGATCACGTCGTAGACGGCCTGCAGGAT
Source organism: Polyangiaceae bacterium (assembly GCA_035539475.1). GTDB lineage: Bacteria > Myxococcota_A > Polyangia > Polyangiales > Polyangiaceae > PMG-095. The sequence goes on along the minus strand of DATLIL010000515.1, from coordinate 3,523 downwards.
CGGCTCGCTCTCCTTGGTGAGCTCTGCGCTGGCGGTCTTGAACTCGACGCGCTCGATGATCTTGATCTGCCCCTTCTCGATTCGCGCCGCCGGGCAACCGTGCTTCTTGGGATCGGTGTTGGCCGGGCCGGCCGCCTCCGGGCAGGCGTCTTCGGGATCGATGATGCCGTCGCCGTCGGTGTCCTTCGGCTTCGGGCAGCCGTTCTTGGCGGGGTCGTCGCTCTTCTCACCCGGCTCGTCTGGACAAGCGTCGACGCGATCGAGCACGCCGTCCCCATCGCGATCTGGCGGCGGGCAGCCGTTGGTCTTGGGATCCTCGGTGCGTTCGCCCGGCGTCGTGACGCAGGCGTCCTCGTTGTCCATCACGCCGTCGCCGTCGCTGTCGACGGGAGCGGGACAGCCGTTGGCCTTCGGATCGGAGCTGGCCACGCCGGGCACGTCGACGCAGGCGTCGTCGATGTCGAGCACGCCGTCGCCGTCGCTGTCCTTCGGCGTCTCCGGCGGCGGTGGCGGCGGCTCCTTCACGTCCGGAATCCAGTCGAAGGCGAGCAGGCCGCGAAACTCGGGAGCGCCGATGCCGCGCGTCAGGCCCGGCCCGAACGCAGCTCCCAGCCTGATCTCGCTGGTCGCGAAGTAGTGCGCACCGAGCAGGAGCTCGAACGGCGTCGTCTTGCGCTTGAAGACCTCGTCGCCGTCCTCGACGATCGTGGAAAAGTAGATCTCGGGACCGAGCAGGAGCTTGTCGTCCAGCACGCGCGCGCCGAGCGAGGCGCCGCCCACGAACTCGCTGCCCGTCTGAATGCCGGCGTAGGTCTGGTCCTGAGCGCGGTAGTAGAAGCCCAGGTTCGCTGCGTACACGAGCTTGCCGATATCGCCCGCCACCAGCAATCGCGGCGCGACGCGAACCTCGCCGTCTCCGGTGTAGGCATCCTGCGAACCACTCGGCACCCAGACGCGCACGCCCGCGGCCAGCGAGAACGGCTCCCGGTAACGACCGACGATGCGCACGTCGCCGGCCAGACGCACGTCGCCGACGCTCGGGTCGTCGCTCGCGTCGAAGGTCTGCCCCGCCAGCACGCCGGAATCACCATGCTGATAGACCGCGAGAGGAACGCTGACGCCGAGGCGCAGACGATCGAACAGCGTCACGTTGCCGCCCAGGTGCACGATCAGCTGATCCTCGACGATCGCCGCCACCTCGTCGCCGTCCTCGTCGTACATGACGAGCGGCTTGTGCGCCCAGTCGCCGGTCAGGCCGAGCGCGAAGCGGCCGTTGCCGTTGATGTTGAGCGAGTCTTGCGAGAACCAATCGCTGCCGCGTTCGGCGGGCTCGAAGCGGTTCAGCGCAAAACCCTCGTCCTGTGCATGAACACTGCCGCTGAGGGCAGTCATGAACAGACCGAGTCCGAGAGCATGGCGAAGGAAGGGGCGCCGGGGCATCGCGCCGGCAATTTATCGAGTCTCCACCGAAAAATCTCACTTTGTCGGGCCGCACTTCGCACCGGCCAGCCAGCCGACGACAGCAGATTTCGGCAGCAACGCTCGTTGCCGGCCCCGCCCTGCTCCGCTACGGATCGTAGGTTCGCGGAGAAGCATTGCCGCTGCTCCGTGGAGAGGAGTGCGTGACATCCAGGCAGGGCCCGGCAATCGGGGACATTGCACGGCAGTCGCTAGTCCTCGGGCTGGCTTACTACGCGGTCTCCACGATCAACCTGAACCTGACCGTAACCCCGGTTGGGCTGGCAGCGTTCTGGGTCGCCAGCGGCCTGTCGTTCGCGTTCTTCGTGCAACATCCGCTGCGCAGCTGGCCCGGACTCGGGCTGGGCGTATTTTTGGCCTGCGTCGCTGGCAATTCGCGCGCGGGGTACGCACCCGAGCTGGTCGTGGCGATGGCGCTGGCCAACACCCTGGAGCCGGCGATCGGCGCGGGGCTGTTCGTATTACTCAACAAGCGGCGGAGCGGGTACCGCAGCGTCGCCATCGTCCCGCTGATGGCAGCTGGAACTCTTGCCAGCGCGTGCGGTGCGCTGATCGGCGGTGGTGCCTGGTGGCTGCTCACCGGAGCCAGCTTCCTGTCGACGGCGCTGCACTGGCTGTTCAGCGATCTGGTGGGAATTCTGTCGATCGCGCCATTTCTGCTGGCGCTGCAGGAGCCGCTGACGGAGCGAGCGCGGGGCGAGGCGGGCCTGGTCGAGACGACCTTCATCTTCGTCGGTCAAGCCGCGGCCATCGTCACGACCTTCGTGCTGTTGCCAGCCGTGCTGGAGGTGCAGGGGGCCGTGTTCGCGGTGCAGTGCTTCTTGCTCTGGGGCGGTCTGCGCCTGCGCGCTCGCGAGGCCACCGCCCTCGCGGTGTTGCACTCCACGGCCATCCTCGGGGTGACCGCGTTTGGCATGGGCCCCTTCGCTTTCTCGGGCGACAGCCTGGACGGCCGCTTCATCCGCCTGCAGGTCTTTCTCAGCATCTCCACCGCCTTTTACCTGGCGCTGTTCGAGACGGTGCAGCACGTACGCCATGGCCAGCGTCTGATCTCGCGCAGCCGCGACGAACTGCGGCAGGTCCTCGACTCCAGCCCCGACGCCGTGTTCATCCACGCGGCGGGCGACGGCCGGATCGTGGACGTCAACGAGCGCGCGCTGCAGATGTACCGCTGTCGGCGCGAAGACGTGCTGGGGAACGACGGCTTCGATCTCGATCGATTGAAGCAAGCCAGCCAGACCGAGCTAGCTGCGTTCGAGTGGCGCGCACAACGCCTCGACGGCACGAGCTTCTGGGCCGAGGTCGCGCTGCGCTCGGCGCGCATCGGCGAGGAGCCGCGCGTGATCGCCGTCGTCCGCGACATCGAGCGCCGCCGGCAGATGGAGGAACGCCTGCGCCAGGCGCAGAAGCTCGAGCTGATCGGGCGCCTGACGGGCGGCATCGTGCACGACTTTCGCAACATCAACACGGCGCTGGCCGGGCTGGTCTCGCTGCTCAAGGACGACGTACCGAAGAATTCGCCCGCCGACGAGACCCTGGCCATGCTCGACGCCACCGTCGCGAACGCAACGGAGCTCACCGAAAAGCTCCTGAGCTTCTCGCGCAAGTCGAGCAAGGCCGTCGATGCCCTTCACCTGCACGTTCAGCTGACGGAGTCCGTCGAGTTGTTGCGACGCACACTACCCAAGAGCATCGACATCAGCAGTGATTTTTCGGCGCTGCGCGATTCGATCGACGGTGACGCTGCGGCGTTGCCGAACATGTTCCTGAACCTGGCGCTCAACGCCCGTGACGCCATGCCCGAGGGCGGCAAGCTGCAGATCACCACCACGAACCGCGAGCTCGACGCCGACTTCTGCAGCCGCAGCATCGCGCCGATCGAACCGGCGACCTTCATCGAGGTCTGCTTCAGCGACGACGGACACGGCATCGCCAGCGAGCACCGCGAGCAGCTCTTTCAGCCCTTCTTCACCACCAAAGAGTCACGTGGCACGGGGCTCGGCCTCGCATCGGTGCTGGCCTGCATGCAAGAGCATCACGGCAC
>DATLIL010000514.1:0-1535 GCA_035539475.1 Polyangiaceae bacterium | reverse complement strand
GGCCGGAGCCGGCTCAGGGAGGGGTAACCCCACCAGAAAGTGGCAGCAGCAGGATCAGTGGCAGAGCCACAGCCAGTGGCGGTGGCAGCGGCAGCGGCAGAGCCAGCGGCGGCAACTGGGTCGGCCAGCGGCGCCGAAGAGATCGGCCGCGCTTCGCGCGTTGCCTGCTGACGGCCTCAAGAGATCGGCCGCGCTTCGCGCGTTGCCTGCTGACGGCTCTACGGCGCTGTAACGCCCTCGCTCTACGGCTTTGTCCGGAAGGCACGCCGAAGGCGGGCCGATCGGAATCGGGATCGGGATCGGGATCGGAGACAGCGCTCAAAGTGACGCGATAGCGCGTGCAGCCGAGCACTGGTGGGTGCCCCTCCCGCGGCGCGCGTAGCGCGACGCTTGGGAGGGGCCGGTCGCGCGCAGGCCGCAGGCCGAGCACGACCGGGGGGTGGGCATCCCCGCTGTCTACTTGGGGGCGGCTGTCTTCGTACGCGCGAGCACGGCCGTCTTGGTTTGCTCGAGCAAGCCGTCGTCGCTCAGACAGGAGTAGTGCGTGCTCTTGCGCTCGAAGAACTCGAGGTAGACGAGGCTGCGGGCGTCGCCGACTTCCTTGACCCTGGGCAGGTGCTCGCGCACCTCCTTGCAGGTCTTGGACTTGCGTACGGCGACGGCGGCGGCGAGCGCCGGCGTGGCTACCTTCGCGAGCGCCGGACCCTTGATCCAGCGCTCGGCGCGCGTCTTGGCGCTGGTCTTTACACCCTGCTCGGCCACGAGGTCGTAGAGGATGTCCGCGCCAGGCGACGCCATCGGGCCCTCGAGCAGCGCGAAGGTGGCGTCCTGGCTCTCCTTGACCTGGGCGCTCTGGAACAGCACCCGTGCGGTCCGGGCATCGTCCTTCACCGCGGCGTCGAGCGAGAGCGCGCGACCGACGGCGCCGGTGGCCTTCAGATACTGCTTGGCGTTGGAGAGGGCGTCGGCGAGCTCGACCTGCACCGTCGCGCTTTCGGGATGCTTCTTGGCGAGCTCTTCCAGCGCGGGCACGCCCCCAGCCTTGGCCTGCTCGACGGCCAGCGCCGTGGGCTCCTTGCTCGGCGGGGTCGCGACCGGCGCGGCTGACGCGCTGGCAGCGGCTGAGCTCGCGCCTTCGTGAAGCTCTTCTTCCGAGCCGCCGAAGGTGGCGCTCAGCACGATGATGAGCAGCGGCAACACACCGACCAGGACCAGCGCACCGAGCACGATGTTCTGGCCCGAAACGCGCGAGAGCTTGCGGCGCACGAGCGACGGCCAGCGGTCGCGGCTGCCGTCCACGGCGGCTGCAGCGCGCCCGAGCGCGTCGGCGCTCTTCTGCTTCACGACCTGCGCGACCTGCTTGGCGCGCTCGCCGATCGCCGGCTGGGTCACCGCTGGAGTGCTGGGCGCGGGCTCGCGAGCGAGCGCGTCGGCACCTTCGTCGCCCGGCAAATCCTTCAGCGCGTCGACGCCCTCGATGCGCGCGATGGTCTCGTTGGTCTGGAAGCGCGGCAGCGGATCGTTGGGTAGAAACG
>DATLIL010000513.1:0-2501 GCA_035539475.1 Polyangiaceae bacterium | reverse complement strand
GGTAGAGGTCCCCGAAATGCATGCCGGCGAGCTGCTCCAGCGCGGGCAAGGCGGGGTTGAGGTGGCCGGCGACGTAAGCGGCGAAAACGGCCAGATCAGCCGAAGTATCGGGGTTCTCACGGACGGCCCGCTCGAGACCCTGCTCCAGCGCTCTCACGACGAGCTCTTCTTGCTGCCCGCGTGCCCAGGGAGCTCGCTCGAAGAAGCGCTCGATCGGCGACATGCGGCAGCTTCTCATCTTGCTCTTGCTGGCGACCGGATGCAAACCTGAAAGGCGTGGCGCAGCCGGCCAGCGACAGCTCCGATTGCATCGGCGACGATGCATTGTTCGAGCTGGCGCTCGGCAAGCTCGAGGCCTCCGCGCTGGCGCGAGCCGAAGCGCACCTGCGCTCGTGCGCCGAGTGCCGAACGGTGCTCGCCGAAGTGGCCCAGTCACTCGAGCCCAGCCGGCCCTCCGCCGCCGAGGGCGGCGGCTTGCGCATCGCGCGCTACGGCGTGCTCGAACCGCTCGGCGCCGGTGCGTGGGGCGTCGTGTACAAGGCCTTCGATCCCAACCTGCGCCGCACGGTCGCGCTGAAAGTCCTGCGCCGGGATCCCGACACGTCTTCCAACGACCCGAACGCTCGCGTGCTGCGCGAAGCGCAGGCCATGGCCCAGCTCTCCCACCCGAACGTCGTCCCGGTGTACGACGCCGGTGTCCACGAGAGCTCGGTGTACATCGTGATGGAGTACGTCGACGGCAAGACGCTCGCCGAGTGGCTCGCGGCGGACAGAGGCCTCGAGGAAATCCTGCGCGTGTTCCTCGCCGCCGGTCAGGGGCTCGCCGCCGCGCACGACCGAGGGCTGGTGCACCGCGACTTCAAGCCCGAGAACGTGCTGGTGAGCAGCTCCGGGATCGCCAAGGTCACCGACTTCGGACTGGCGCGAATGGCCGCAGTGCCCACGCAAGACCCGAAGCTCGACGGCAGCGAGCCGCTGACGACGCAGACGCGGGGCCTCGTCGGGACGCCGGTGTACATGGCTCCCGAGTTGTTCGAAGGCACAGCCGCCGACGCCGCGAGCGATCAGTTCAGCTTCTGCGTGGCGCTCTACGCCGCGCTGACCGGACAGCACCCCTTCTGCGCCGACCAGGGCATCGCGTTCGCCGAGCTCTTGCTCAGGGTAAAGAGTGGGGTCTGCGAGCCTGTGCCGCCCGAACGCCCGCTGCCCGAGCACGTCCTCTGCGCACTCCGCCGCGGTCTCTCTCCGGCGCCGGAAGCGCGCTTCGCGAGCATGCACAAGCTCCTCGCCGCGCTGGGTCCGCCGCGCCTATCGCGAAAGGCCGCGCTGCTGATGCTCGCCGGCGTCGCGGCGCTGATCCCGGCCACGCTCGTCGCCGTCAAGCTCGTTTCCACCCCGAAGAGCGTGCCAGCTCCGGCAGCCTCCGTAGTAGTCACACAGCCCGTGCCGACTGCTGCCGCCCCACCGCCACCCGAGGTCGTGGCGCCTGCGCCTGCGCATACTGCGCCGCGAGTCCCGGCCAGCAGCAGCGCAGCGAAGCCGCGGCCCCCGGCGCGTCGCCCGTCCACCCCGGCTCCTGACGTACGCTATCGCGACGGCTTGAAGGATCCGTTCTGATGCGTTGCTTCGTCGTCTTCTTGTTTTGCTCGCTGGCCGTGCCGGCGACGGCGCTCGCCCAGTCGACACCGGAGGAACGCGCGCGCGAGATCTACGCGCAGGGCAAGGCGGCCTACGCCGAGGGACGTTATGCCGAAGCGCTGGCTGACTTCGAGCACGCCTACGCGCTGTCCGGAGCACCCGCCTTGCTGTTCGACATGGCGCAGGCCCAGCGGCTCGCCGGCCCCCATCAGTGCCGGCAAGCCCTCGCGCTCTACCGCTCCTACCTGGCGGCCGTGCCCAAGGCGGACAATCGCCGCGAGGTGGAGGAGTGGATCGACGAGATGCTGCGCTGCGCGAACGCCGAGCGCGCCGCGCAGCAGCCTCCGGCGGAGACGCCCAGGCCGGCGAAAGCTCCGCCCGCCAGCGAGGGCCCCGCGCCCGAAGCGCAACCGTCGAAGGTCGGGCCGATCATGCTGACGGGCTTCGGTGCGGCGGTGACCGTCGCCGGCGCCGTGCTGTACGGCGCTGCTCGTCACAAGTACTCGGAGGCGAGCGAGCGCTGCCCCTGTTATCCCGGCACGTACTCGAGCTGGGAAACGGCGACGACCGTGAGCTACGCGCTGATGGCCGTCGGCGGCGTGACGGTCGCGAGCGGCGTCACCTGGTGGGTCTCGCTCTCTCCCGAGGCAGGCGACGCGCGCTCGGGCTTCGTTGGCCTGCGCGGTCAGTTCTAGTCACTCGTACTCGCAGACGTAGAACCTGGTGGTGTCGCAAGCGTCGTCGGCGAGGTTCTCGTCGGTGAGCGAGACGCAATCTTCACTGCCGTCGACGTCGCTGGGCTCTCCCGCCAAAAAGAAGGCGCTGTCGACCGCTTCGCCGCTGAGCCACGCAAAGCTCCCCTC
>DATLIL010000512.1:0-21391 GCA_035539475.1 Polyangiaceae bacterium | reverse complement strand
ACCAGGATGAGTGGGGCTGGCGCGCTTTCGAGGTGCCCACGGCCGAGCTCGCGGGCACGACGACCGAAGTCGAGATCGAGATCCGGAGCGCCTCGCCCGAGCAGCGCGGCTTCTGCTTCTACGCGGAGAGCGTGTGACGTCGCTCTCGCCCCGCTCGCTGGATCGCTACGATCGCCTGCTCGCGCTGGCTCTGGCTGTCGTCTACGTGGCGCTCTTGCTCGCGACTGCGGGCTCGCTCGGCTACGCGCGTGACGAGGGCTTCTACTTCCACGCCGCGCGCACCTACGGCGGCTGGTTCGACCTCCTGTGGATGGATTCGAGCCAGGCGCTCAAGCGCTTCAACACCGACCGCTACTTCTCGGTCAACCACGAGCACCCCGCGCTGATCAAGTCGCTGTTCGCGCTGTCGCACGAGCTGTTCTACGAAAAGCTCGGCTGGTTCTCCGAACAGGGCACGGCCTATCGCTTCCCCGGCATGCTCACGGCGGGCACGGCGCTCGCCACCCTCTACGCCTGGGGAGCACAAACGCTCGGCCGCCTCCCGGGCTTGATCGCGGCGCTGCTCTTCGCCGCCATGCCGCGCATGTTCTATCACGCGCACCTGGCCTGCTTCGACATGCCGGTCGCCGCGATGTGGTTGGTCACGGCCTACGCCTACTTTCGCTCGCTGTATTCGGACAAGCTGGGCTGGGCGATCGCGACCGGGATTCTCTACGGTCTGCTGCTCGACACGAAGCACAATGCTTGGCTGTTGCCGCCCGCATTGGTTCTCCACCTCGCGATCACGAGGGGGCCGGAGCTCGTGGCCCAGGTGCGAAAGCGCCAGGTTCCGGCGATCCCCAAGGGGCTCGTCGCCATGGCCGTGCTCGGGCCGATCGTCTTCTTCGCGGGCTGGCCGTGGATCTGGCACGACACCATCCCGCGCCTCGTCGAGTACGTGCGGTTTCACACCGGGCACGAGTACTACAACATGGAGTTTCTCGGCCGCACCTACTGGAAGCCGCCGATGCCCCTGCTCTACGCCTGGGTCATGACGCTGGCGACGGTGCCCACCATCACGCTCGTGCTCTTCGCCTGCGGCCTGGTTTCCAGCGCGTTCGCCGTGCGCGGGCGAACCCAGAGCGAGGGTGGGCGGCTGCGCTTCTCGACCGACGTTCTGTGGGCGCTCGGGCTGCTGACGAGCTACGCGCCCTGGCTCTCCGACACCACACCGATCTTCGGCGGGACGAAGCACTGGATCACGGCGTATCCGTTCCTGTGCCTGTTTGCGGCACGAGGGTTCGCCGTCGCCGCGCAGCGCTGTGCCGCGCTCTTCCCGCGGCTCCGCACGGAGCTCACCACGACCGGGCTCGCCCTGGCGGTTCTGGCGGCGCCGCTCGTCATGACGGCGCATTCGCATCCCTGGGGTCTTTCGTTCTACACGCCTCTCGTCGGCGGTGTCCCTGGCGCTGCCAACCTGGGACTCAACCGCACGTTCTGGGGTTACACCACCGACGCGTTGCTCGGCTTCATCAACCAGCGGGCCGCGCGCAACGCGGGCGTCTACGTCCACGACACGGCCCTGCAGAGCTTCGACATGCTCGAGCTCGACGGTCGCGCCCGGCGTGATCTCAGGCCGACGCTCGCCATTCACCAGAGCCAGCTCGCGCTCTACCACCACGAAGCGCACATGCGTCGCGTCGAGTACCAGATCTGGATCGACTACGGGACGGCCGCGCCGGCAGCGCTCGGCGTCTACGACGGGGTCCCCATCGTCTGGGTTTACGAGCGCCGGCGTCGATCAGTCGCTGGCCGCTAGGGTCTGAGCCAGCATTTCCTCGAACACGGCGCTGGCGCGCTCGCCGACGGGACCGTCGTCGGTGTGCCCACCCCGAGGCACGTACTCGGCGCGCGCCTCGAGCCCCGCGCGGCGCAGGACCTGAGCCATGTTTTCGGCGCCTGTCGCGCAGTGCCTGCCGCCGCAGACGAAAGCGACGCTCTTGCCGCCGCCAGCGGCGAAGCGCCGTGCCCTCTGCGCGGAGAACTCGCTGGTCGCGCCCTCGATCAGCAGCAGGTAGGGAAAGTCGCCGGCGTGGTCCACGATCATCAGCGCTCCCATCGTCGCGCCCTGCGAAAAGCCCGTATAGATGCCACCGGCGCGCGAGAGCCGCGTCCCGAACGTTTGCCGCGCGGCCGTCACCATGGCCATGACCTCGCGTTCGAGCGCGAAGTGGTCGGGGTAGTAGTACATGCCCTCGTCAGCGCTGCGCAGCGAGATGCGCCGGCCGCGCGGGCAGAGCACGAGCGCGCGACCCGCGACGATGCGCGCCCAGTGCTGGCACTGCCATTCAGGGCTTCCGCCCGCTCCGTGCGCGGCGATGACGAGCGGCAGCTCGGCGCCCGAGGCCGGTACGGCTGCGATGGCAGGCAGGTGATCCGGTACGGCGAGCTCGCTGAGCTCCATCGCCGGCGAGCGGGGCGGCGGTTCGCCAGCGTCGGGTTCTTGGCCGGGCTCTGGCTGTGGCTCGACGGTCGCCGATTCGTTCGCGGAGCGATAGTGCGGGGCGGGCGCGCAGCCCGCCAGGACGAATGCGAGGAGAAGCAACCCCCGCACGGGCTCAGCCGCCGACGTAGCTCATTTCGGGGCGTGGTAGCCCGCGCGTTCGCGCCGAGCGCAGCTCCGAGTAGCGGTCTTCACGCGCCCGCCACAGCCCCTGGATGTAGTCCGCCAGCGCCTCGTCGCTGGCCCCGGAACGAAGCGTCGGGCGCAGGTCATGGCCATCGGCCGAGAACAGGCAGGTGTACAGCTTGCCGTCGGCAGCCAGGCGCAGGCGCGCACAGTCGCCGCAGAACGGCTGGCTCACGCTGGTGATCACGCCGACCTCGCCGCTGCCGTCACGGTAGCCGTAGCGGCGCGCGACCTCGCCGGAGTAGGCGGGCGAGAGCGGGACCAGCCCGAGCTCGCGGTCGAGGCGCTCCACGATCTCGCGGCCGGTCACCACGGCATCGGTGCGCCAGCCGTTGGTCAGGCCCACGTCCATGAACTCGATGAATCGCACGACGTGGCCGGTACCCTTGAAGCGCCGGGCCAGCGCGACGATCTCGCCGTCGTTGACGCCGCGGCGCACGACGCAATTGAGCTTGATGCGGCCGAAACCGGCGCGCTCGGCGGCCTCGATGCCGCGCAGCACGTCGGTCGCCGAGTATTCGGCGTCGGCCATGCGCCTGAACGTTTCGTCATCCAGGGAATCGAGGCTGACGGTGAGACGGCCGAGGCCGGCGTCGGCCAGGGCTCGGGCGTGCCGATCGAGCAGGGAGCCGTTGGTGGTCAATGCCAGATCCAGGCCGTCGATGCCACTCAGCATCGCGCAGAGCTCGGTCAGCTGGGCGCGCAAGAGCGGCTCGCCGCCCGTCAGCCGTACCTTCTGAACGCCGAGCCCGCGGGCCACGGTCACCACGCGCGTGATCTCCTCGAAGCTCAGGATCTCGGCGCGCGGCAGAAAGCGGTGCTGGGCCCCGAAGTGTTCCCGCGGCATGCAGTAGGTGCAACGAAAGTTGCAGCGATCGGTCACGCTCACGCGCAGATCGCGCAACGGGCGCGCCAGCCGATCGAGAACGGGCAAAGTGGGCAGGTGGGTCGTAGCGGGCATCGGCGCAGCGCCGCAGTCAGTTTGCCACACGCGCCCGGCGATCGCCGGGGAAAACTCCACGCCCTCGCGGCGCGGCTCGTGCTAGAAGGCTCTTACTCGCGCTCCGCCGCTCGAGCGCTCGGTCCTAGGCCGAGACTTCTAGACGAATGATGCCTGGTACCCCCGCGGCCCCCACCAATCCAGCGGTGTTGATCGTCGACGATCATCCACCGAATCTGGTCGCTCTCGAGGGTGTTCTCGCCCCGCTCGGCGCACGCCTCGTCAGTGCCAAATCCGGCGAAGAAGCGCTCGTGCGCGTGGCGGAAGAGGAGTTCGCGCTGGTGCTGCTCGACCTGCGCATGCCCGGCCTGAGCGGGCTCGAGACCACGGCGATCATCAACGAGCGGCACTCGCAAGGCCGGATCCCCATCATCATCCTGACCGCCTACACGCTCGAGTCGGCCGACGTGCGCCAGGCCTACTCGCTCGGCGTCGTCGATATTCTGCAAAAGCCGTATCTCGCCGAGGTGTTGCGCACCAAGGCCTCCATTTTCGTCGAGCTCTTTCGCCAGCGCGAGCAGCTGCGCCAGCAAGAAGCGTTGCTGCAGATCCAGGAGCGCGAGCGCTTCGAGAAGGAGCTGATCGGCATCGTCAGCCACGATCTGCGCAGCCCACTCAACGTGATCACGCTGGCCTCGACCACGCTGATCCGGCGCGGCGGACTCGACGAGCGGATGTCACGCTCGCTCAACCGCATCCGCTCGTCGGCCGATCGCGCGACGCGCATGATCCACGATCTGCTCGACTACACCGAGGCCCGCCACGTTCAGGGGATCCCGGTCAATCCGAGCAAGGCCGATCTGCACCAGGTGGCCGAGCAGGTGGTGGACGATCTGCGTAGCGAACACCCCGGCCGCAGCATCGAGCTCGAGATTCAGGGCAGCGGTGAGGGTGAATTCGATCCGGATCGTCTGGCTCAGGTGATCGTCAACCTGGCCAGCAACGCGCTGCGCTACGGTCAACCCGAGACCGCGGTGAACATTCGGGCCAGCGGTACACCCGACGAGCTCTCGCTCGCAGTTCACAACTTCGGCGAGCCCATCGCTGAAGAGGAGCGGGCGCGGCTGTTCGAGCCGTTGCAGCGGGGAAAACCTGCGCTCGGCCGCTCGGGGCGCAGCATCGGGCTCGGCCTCTTCATCGTCGAGCAGATCGTGCGGGCCCATCACGGGCGCGTGGAAATCCGCTCCGACACCGAGGACGGTACGACTTTCACCGTACGCATCCCCCGCACCCTGGCGGGTAGCCTGCCCGCTGAGGTGTGACCAACTGCCACAGGCGTGGTGATCTGGGACAGGGCGGCCCTGTGTCCGTGCTGATCCCGTAGCATTTCCGCTGCTGCGCACTCTGGCACCGTTCCTGCCCTCGAGGACCCTCGGGCCGGCGACCATGGCGCAATTCATTGAGCTCTTTCGGCAGTATGAGACGGCACTGAACGGTGGTGACACCGAGGCGATCGCTGACTGTTACGCCGACCGGTTCCTGCATCTCACCCGGCGCGGTGACAGCTGGGTTCACGACTGGCGGCGAAACAATGCGGAATTCCGCTCGATCCTCGATCGGGCCGGCGACTGGTATCGGAAGCTCGGCGCCCGCCGCTTTTCTGCGCGCAGCCTGGTCGAAAACAAACTCCATCCGTCGCATTCGCTGGCACGTGTGGTCTGGGCGGTGCTGAACGGGCCCGGCGCCGAGATCGTGTCGTTCGAGGTCACGTTCATGGTCCGCATGCGCGAGGGTCAGGGCGCGATCGTCGGGCTGGTCGCGCACAACGAGCGACGGCGTGTCGAGGAGAGTGGCTTCTCGCTCGCTTCGGCGGATCTCTACTTCGATCTGCCGCACAACGACTTCAACGCGATCAGCGGCATGCGCCGCTCGCCGTTGGGCGTGCGCGAGACGGGTTGAGCTAGCAGGCGTCCCGCTCGCGAGACTCGGGTCGGCAAAACTCACGGGCCACTTCGAGCAAAGCGCCTAGCTCGATCGGCTTCTGCATGTAGCGGCACGCCCCGGGCGCTTCGGTCTGCTCCGCGATCGCAGAGACCACCACGATCGAAAGCGCGTTCAGACGCTTGGAGCGATCGAGCGTCTCGAGCAGCTCGCCGCCGCTCATCACGGGCATCATCATGTCGAGCAGCATCAGGCAGGGCTGCACCTTCTCGAGCACGGCCAGCGCCTCCTGTCCGTTGCTCGCACACACCACGCTGTGAGCCTCGTTGCGCAACACCTCGGCGAACAGCTCCCGTAAGTCATCATCATCTTCAACGATTAGAATGGTTCCCATGGCCAGTCTCGAGACTGCATGGCCCATTCGTCGTGCGGGCGCACCGGGGATGTTTCCGACGTCCTGACGAGATCCGGGTGGTCAGCGAGCGTCGAGGCCGGCCACCCAGGTGCGCTGCGCGCGTGGTAAGGTGCCGGCCGTGAAGCTTTATGCTTTCGACGGCATCGAACCGACGCTCGAGCTCCTGCCGATCGCCGCGCGCCGCGCGCTCGATCACGCCGGGTTGAAGCTGTCGCGCCAGGGCTGGCAGAGTCTCGAGTACGGCGTACGCCAGCAGATCGTCGAGCTCGGCTCGCGAAACGAGCCCGACATCTTGGCCGTGCAGCGGCTGGTCGCGGCGGCCGTCCCGCCGGCTGCGGCGATCGAAGCCCTCCGAGATCCGGAAGGTGGCTTGGTGCCCGAAACGTTATTGACCGGGCTCGGAGCGGAGCAGCCACTGGCGCCCGCCGTCTGGAGCGCGCTCGCTCCGCTCGATCGCTATGCCCTGTGGAAAGCGGCACTCGGCAAGGACCCGACGCGATTGCGGGAGGCGTATCGTGAAATCATCGGCGACAGCGCGTTTTCCACGCACCTCGACGCTCGCGGTAACGCTCGCATGGTCGGCGTCTCGGAAAAGGCGACGACCGTACGGCGAGCCGTGGCGGGCAGCGCGGTCACGATGAGCGCGGAGGCCTTTGCTCGCCTGTCTCGCGCCGACGCTCCCAAGGGTGACGTGCTGTCGGTGGCGCGCATCGCGGGCATCCAGGCAGCCAAGCGCACCTGGGAGCTCATCCCGCTCTGCCACCCACTGGCTCTGACACGTGTCGACGTGAGCTTTCAGCTCGACCCGGGCAACAACAAGGTCGAGCTACGCGCGGCGGTCGAGGCGTTCGATCGCACCGGTGTCGAGATGGAAGCCCTGACCGCGGCCTCCGTCGCCGCGCTGACGGTCTACGACATGCTCAAGGCCTTCGATCGCGCGATGGAAATCGGCCCCACGCGCCTGCTCGAGAAGTCGGGCGGCCTCAGCGGAGACTTTTCGCGTTGAAGGCATTCCTCGTCAGTGACGCGGAGCTCTCCGTGGACGCGGTCTGCGCCGCGGTGCAGGACGGCGGGGTGGGTGGCGTGGCCCTGTTCGTCGGCACGGTGCGCGATCACAACGCGGGTCAGCCGATCACCCTCCTCGAGTACCACGCCTACGCGTCCATGGCAGAGAAGGAGATGCAGCGCGTGGCCGAGGAGATCGCCGCCGAATTTCCCGGCACGCGCCTGTCAGCGCATCACCGCACCGGCGCGCTCCGCGTAGGTGAGATCGCCGTCGTCTGCGCGGCCGGCGCACCCCACCGCGACGCCGCGTTTCAGGCCTGCCGCGCCCTGATCGACCGGATCAAGTCGCGCGTTCCGATCTGGAAGCGCGAGCACGGCCCGGCCGGACCCTACTGGGTGGGCTGGGAGAGCCAGGACAAACTTCCCGGCCGCTAGCCTGCGCGGCCTAGTTCATTCAGCAGGAGCAGGCGTGAGCTCCAGCGGGTTGCCGGGTGATCCGCTGTGCACGGCGCCCTCGCCGATCCAGAACATGTACGGACTGGCGCAGTAGCCGTCGAGGTACACCTCGAAGATGAGCGGCGCGTCCGGTGTCGCGTCGAGCAGCATCACGTCACTGTCCTCGGTCGTGAGGGTCAGGAGGTGCAGCATGCCGTTTTGCTCGTAGCCGATCGCGTCGCCAGCCTCGAGTCCTTCTCCGCCGAAGTCACCGAGCGCGCCGTCGCCGCCGGCGCCGACGAAGATGTCCCAGAAACACTCGTGTCCGCTCACGGGGGTGTCGCAGGTCGTCGTCACGCGCCAGGCGCCGTCGCCCAGGTACTCGAAGAACGCGCCCACGCCCTCGCCAATCGTGATCTCGAGCTCGGCGCCCGTGTCGACGGTGGCGCCAGCGGGCTCGCCGCAGCCGCTCACCGTGGGGGTACTGCCTTCACTCCCGCCGTAGTCACAACCGAGGGCGGCCATGGCTGCGACCGCGAGCAGCGGACGGAATCTCATCGCGGTTTCCCGCCCTTGATGTTCGAGTGAATGGGTGCTCGAGGGGCCACGGCCCGCATCGTACTCGTCTTGCCGGCTTGCGGCACTGCGCTAGTTCGCTGCTGGGGGCGGGGCGCCACCGCCGGGGCCGTGCGAGGAGCCGACCGTGGGGCGACGGCGCGGGGAGCCGTTCGCTCCGTGGCCAGATTGGGGCGCTTCGGGGCAGGCGTGGCGGAGCGTGTCGGGCTCGGCGCTGGGCGCGCCGGCACTGCTGCGGTGGACGGGGCCGGAACCAGCGAAGGGCGAGAGGGAGTCGGTGTCGTCACCGGCTGTCGATTGCTCGGCGCCGGGCGCGTCGCCTGGCGCTCGCGCTGGGGGACGGCGCCACGCGGGTCCATGACCGGTTCGGCGACGTTGCGCGGAGCCGGCCTCAGCGTCACCCGTTCGCGCGGCAGCGAGCTCGCCGGCACGCGCGCTGTCGCTGGCGTGGGCGAGGCCGGAACTCTGCCGGGTCGAGCCGGCGCGTAGTGGCGGGTGGAGTACGCGAGCCGCGTCATCAGCGGCCGGTCACGAACGATGTAGTAATGAACGTGCCCGTGGAAGGCGTAGTAGCTGGGGCAGAACACCCAGTAGTGCGGCGGCGGGTAGTAGTAGGCGACGGGATAGCCGCTGACCCAGATGAAGTCGGGCCCGAGCGGCGCCCAGCCGATGTACGCGTCGCCGCCCGTCGGCACACGCCACGTGACCCAGGCCGGCGCGTAGCGATAGCCCGGGATCCAGGCCCAGCCATGGCCGGAGGTCCAGACCCAGCGGCCGTAGTGGAACACGATCCAGCCGAACGGATAGTCGCTGGCCCAGACCCACTCGCCAGTCGTCGCGAGCTCCCAGTGGCCGCCGCTCACGTAAGGAGCGAAGCCGGGACCGACGCTCTGCTCGTAGGGAACCCAGACGGTGCCGTAACGGCTGTCTTCGACCCACGTGCCGTGGGGAGCCAGGTGGGGCTGAAAGTCACTGATGGCACGCGGGTCGGCGTCGTCGCTGGCAGGTGGCGGCTGCGGTGCCGCCGGAGCCGTGGCCGTGGGACCCGGCGCGACCGGCGGCGGACTCGCGGGTGAAGGCGCGGGCGGAGCGCTCGGCTCCGCTTCCGGCTCGAACCAGCCGCTGTCGGCGCTCTCGTCCGCTGCTTGCGCCCACGCCGATCCCGAGCTCACGAGGCTCAGGACCAGGAGAGCCAAACCAGCGTGGCGACGCCGTCCCATGGGTCTGATCATGCGATCTGCCTGAGCTCGCAGCAACCCGTACGGTCCACGTGCTCGAGTCATGGTCGGTTCGCCGCGCGAGCCGATTGCGAACAATCTGCTGTGGTAGACCCAAATCGCATGCTTTCCCTAGACGAGGCCCTGGACCGCGTTCTCGGGGTCGCGGTTCCGCTCCCAGCAGAGAGCTGCGCCGTGGCTGACGCTTACAATCATGTACTCGCGGAGGACGTCCATTCTCCCTTCGACCTGCCGTCTTTCGATCACAGTGCGATGGACGGCTACGCCGTGGCGAGCACCGACTTTGCTGGAGCGCCGCCATTCGAGCTCGCCGTTCGCGGCGAGAGTCGGGCGGGGCACCCGGCCCCAGTGCTGGAGCGTGGCTCGGCTTGCCGCATCTTCACCGGCGCTCCGCTGCCGGATGGTGCTGACGCCGTCGTGCTTCAGGAAAACGTCGAGCGCTCTGGCGAACGTGTGACCTTCAGCTCGCGACCCAAGCCTCACGACCATGTGCGGCGGCGCGGCGAGGACATGCAGCAAGGTGCCTGCGCGCTCGGCAAGGGGGCTCGGCTCGGCGCGTACGAGCTCGGCCTGCTGGCGGCGCTCGATCGTGACCAGGTGAAGGTCACGCGGCGACCGCGCGTCGCGATCATTTGCACCGGCGACGAGCTTCGCAGTCCGGGCGAGCCTGGAGCGCCCGGAACCATTCCCGAGTCGAACGGGCCTGCGATCGCCGCGCTGGCGCGTGCCGCCGGAGCCACGGTGCCGAGTCGAGAGCGCGTGGGTGACGAGCGTGAGGCGCTGGCGCGCGCTCTTGGCGCAGCTGCGGCAAACAGCGACGTCGTGGTCACCGTGGGCGGCGCGAGCGTGGGCGATCACGATCTGCTGCGCGTGGCCCTGGCCGACGCCGGAGCGAGCGTCGACTTCTGGAAGGTTCGTATCAAGCCGGGCAAGCCGTTCTTGCTCGGTGCGCTGGGCGGCGCGCGGGTGCTGGGGCTGCCCGGCAATCCCGTCTCGGCGCAGCTCACCTTCGTGCTGTTCGGCGTCACGCTCCTGCGTGCGCTGCAAGGGGACGTCGACGCTCGCCCGCGTCGGATCAAGGTAGAGCTCGGGGCGGCGCTCCAACAGAAGCCTGGTCGCCTCGGGCTCTACCGAGCGCGCCTCGAGGGCAACGTCGCATGGCCTCAGTCGCAGCAGGCATCGGGTTCCACCGTGAGCCTGGCGCACGCCGACGTGGCCGTGATCGTTCCCGAGGACAGTGAAGGCCTGGCGGCAGGAGCCAGCGCCGAAGCCATCGTATTGCCCCGGCCATGAGCAGCACCAACCTCGTGCTCGGCATCTTCGTGGGCGGCAAGAGCACGCGCATGGGCGGCCAGCCCAAGGGTCTGCTCCCAGCGCCAGGTGGCAGCGAAACGCTGCTGGCACGTGCGCTGCGAATCGCGGCCGAGGCGCTGCCCGACGCGCCGCGCGTGCTCGTGGGCGACGCCAGCCCTTACGCTGGCTTCGGCTGCCCCACGCTCGCCGACGATCCTGCAAACATCGGCCCTCTCGGCGGCCTGCGCGCGCTGCTGCTCGAAGCTCGCCGACTCCAGACATCGCACGCCATCGCGCTGTCGTGCGACCTGCCTCACTTCTCGCTGAGCTTGCTGCTCCGGCTCGTCGCCGAAGCCCCCGAGGCTCTGGCTCTCGCGCCGCGTGACGAAGATCGCTGGCAGCCCTTCTTCGCGCGCTACGCCACCGAGCCCGCGCTAGCAGCCGTGGAGCAAGCCCTCTCCGCCGGCGATCGTTCGCTACAACGCGTGCTCCAGCGCCTGCCCCCTACCGAGCTCGTCCTAAGCCCCGCCGAACACGCAGAGCTCACCGATTGGGACAGCCCCGAAGACGTCGGTACGTAGAAAGCGGCCGTGGAGCGCGACAGGCGTCGCCGTTACGGCGTGTTCCCCAACAAACAAGAGCTCAAAGCGAAGTGATCGCGAGGCCGCGTCAGCGGCCGAGCCGACACGACTTCGAGGGTCTCGGAAGAATAGGTCTCGATCCGCAATCGAGACCCGAGTCACGACAAACTGACCGAACAGGCGCGGCTTTCTAGCAACGCGCCCGGAAGGCCAAGCACCATGCGGAGGAACTCCGCAAAACAAAACAAACCGCGAAGCGGGCGAAGCCCGCTGAGCAAGGGCGCAGCCGCACTAGTCATCCCTGTTATACTTGCGCTTGCGCTTCTTGCCCCGCCGCCTGAGCTTATCAATGGCCCGTGGAATGGGAACCACGCTCTTCTGCGGCGCGGGGAAGCCGAGGATGCCCTCGTTTTCACGGGCCCGTTCGCGCGCGAGCTCCATGAAGCGCTGCTGACTGCGCAGGATCTCCGCGTCGCGAGGTGTCAGCCGCTGGTAGGCGCCGTCGGCGCCGAGGCGCCAGGATTTGACGTTGTCGCGGCACATCGTGCCCAGGATTTCTTCGACGATCCTGCTCTTCA
This sequence comes from Polyangiaceae bacterium, assembly GCA_035539475.1. GTDB lineage: Bacteria > Myxococcota_A > Polyangia > Polyangiales > Polyangiaceae > PMG-095. The sequence continues at coordinate 9,721 of DATLIL010000512.1, read as the reverse complement.
GCGCCTGGTCCGCGATCGGCGCCATGACCTCGACGCGGCGACGGAAGTTGCGCGGCATCCAGTCGGCGCTGGAGATGAACACCTCGTCGTCACCGGCGTTGCCGAAATAGAAGATGCGCGCGTGCTCGAGGAAGCGATCGATCACGGCGTGGACGCGGATGTTCTGGCTCAGGCCGGGAACCCCGGGCCGCAAGCAACAGATGCCGCGCACCAGGAGCTGCACCTCGACGCCGGCTTGTGACGCCGCGTACAGCGCGCGGATCACGTCGGCGTCGACCAGCGAGTTCATCTTGGCGATGATGCGACCGCCGCGGCCCGCGCGCGCGTGCTCGGTCTCGCGCCGGATCAGTCCGAGCACGGCCTCGTGCAGGCCGAGCGGCGCCACGATCAGGCTATTCCAGCGGTTGGGCGCGCTGTAGCCAGTCAACATGTTGAAGAACGCGGTCACGTCCTCGCCGATGTCTTCCCGCGCGGTGAACATCGAGATGTCCTCGTAGATGCGCGCGGTCTGCTGGTTGTAGTTGCCCGTGGCGAGGTGCACGTAGCGGCGCAGTCCGGTGCGTTCCTTGCGTACGACCAGCAGCACCTTGGCGTGCGTCTTGAACCCGAGCAGGCCGTACATCACGTTCACGCCCGAGTTCTCCAGCGCCGTCGCCCACTGGATGTTGCTCTCCTCGTCGAAGCGCGCCTTGAGCTCGACCAGCGCCGTCACCTGCTTGCCGTTCTCGGCTGCTCGCTGCAGCGCGCGCACCAGCGGCGACTCACCGCCCGTGCGGTACAGCGTCTGTTTGATGGCCAGCACGCGCGGGTCCTGCGCCGCCTGCCACAGGAAGTCCATCACCGCCTCGAACGACTCGTACGGGTGGTGCAGGAGCACGTCGCGCTCCTGGATCGTGGCGAAGAAGTCCTCTGAGTCGCGCAGCGGGGGTGCGTACTGCGGCGTGAACGGTTCGTCGCGCAGGTCGCGGCGCTCGTCGCCGGAGGTCAGCACGGTCATGTCGTTCAGGTTGAGCGGGGCGTCGACCTGGTAGACGTCGCGCTGAGCGTGGACCTCGAGCTCGCGGCAGAGCCACTGGATCGAGGTCTCGGGCGCGTCCGCGCTGACCTCGAGGCGCACGGCGTGTCCTCGCTCGCGCCGGCGGAGCTCGGCCTGCAGCGTGCGCAGCAGATCCTCGGCCTCCTCGTCGTCGATCTCGATGTCGAAGTTACGGGTGACGCGGAAGGTGTACTGTCCCGTCACGCGCATCTGCGGGAAGATCTTGGCCGTGTGCCGCTGGATCAGCTCTTCGAGCATGACGAAGGCGCGGCGGCTGCCCTCGTGATGGACGCGGATCAGGCGCGGCAACATCACCGGCACCTGCACGATGCCGAAGGAGGGATCGGTGGTGTGCGGCCGGCGTTCGAAGATGAGCCCGACGTTCAGGCCCTTGTTGCGGATGTGCGGGAACGGGTGCACCGGATCGATCGCGATCGGCGTCAGCACCGGGAACATGTCGCGCTCGAAGTGCTCGTCCAGGCGCGCGAGCTCCTTGGCCTCGAGCTCGTCCGGCTTGAGCAGCGCGACCCCCGCCGCAGCGAGCTCCTTGCGCACGCTCTTCCAGGCCCGGCTGTGATCGGCGATCAGCTCGTGCACCCGGATGCTGACGGCGGCCAGCTGCTGCTCGGGCCCCATGCCGTCGGGCGGAAGCTCCTCGACCTGGCCGGACAGCTGAGCCTGCAGGCCCGCCGCGCGCACCATGAAGAACTCGTCCAGGTTGGTGGTGAAGATGGCCAGGAACTTCAGCCGCTCGTAGAGCGGAACCCGATCGTCGCCGGCCTCGTTGAGCACGCGAGCGTTGAACTCGAGCCACGAGAGCTCGCGGTTGATGAAGACGTTCGGGTCGTCGAAGCTCTGACTGGGCGTCGGCGGAGCTTCGCCGCCGGACGCTGGCGCGGCGGCAGCCGACGGACTGGAGGTCGACGGACTGGACGGTGAGAGGAGGAGACGGGAGACTTCCGAAACGGTCATGCGAGAGCCGGAGGAGGTCGAGACAGTAACCCTTCCCTACAAATTTACCTCCTTGCCGCCGTCACGCTCGCGTCACCTCGAATTCACTTCGCAATACGTTCAGGGAGCGGAGCGTTACGCTGCGCTCGGAGGCCACGAGGATTGGGCCGCCTAGCCGGGGGCTGTGTCCCCACCGGCTAAACCAGCAAAACGCTTGAATAAGAGCGAGACCCCGTCGAGTGACGCCTGGCCCTATCTGTGGTTAACTGATCATTTGTACTGAGCAGGACCCGCGATGAAAGAATCCGATACCCCGCCGAAGGTTTCGTCAGAGTCCCGCGAGCCGTCGAACGGCAGCATGGTTGCCACGATCGCGGCCATGCAGGATTTCGACCGCTACCGCGATCTAGCCTGGGAGGGTAGCTTCGAGGAGTACCTCGCCCTCGTCCGTGAGCGGCCACAGGTGACCCGCAACGCGTTTCAGCGCGTTTACGACATGGTCATCTCGTACGGCACGGAAGAGTACATCGACAACAAGAAGAAGCTCATTCGCTACAACTTCTTCCGCGACGAGATCGAAGGCGGGAAGGATGCCGTATTCGGGCTCGACATCCCGCTGATGCGCCTGATGAACGTGCTCAAGGCCGCGTCCGAGGGTTACGGCCCCGAGCGCCGCGTGATCCTCCTGCACGGGCCGGTGGGTTCGTCCAAGAGCACGATCGCGCGCCTCTTGAAGAAGGGGCTCGAGCGCTACTCGAACATGCCCGAGGGCGCGCTCTACACCTTCCGCTGGGTGAATCTCGCGGAAACGGGCCTGGCCAGCGGCAGCGCCGACACCTTCGATTCGCCGATGCACGAGGAGGCGCTGCGCCTGATTCCGATCGAGTGGCGCGACGCGGCGATCGAGAAGCTCGGCCTGTCCAACGACAAGTTCCGCGTGAAGGTCGAGGGCGACCTCGATCCCGCCAGCCGCTTCATCTTCAACGGCCTGATGAACCGCTACCAGGGCGACTGGTCCAAGGTGGTGGGCAACCACATCAAGGTCCGCCGCCTGCTCTTGAGCGAGAAGGACCGCGTCGGCATCGGTACCTTCCAGCCCAAGGACGAAAAGAACCAGGACTCGACCGAGCTCACCGGCGACATCAACTACAGGAAGATCGCCGAGTACGGCTCGGACTCCGACCCGCGCGCGTTCAACTTCGACGGCGAGTTCAACATCGCCAACCGCGGCATCGTCGAGTTCGTCGAGGTGCTCAAGCTCGACGTGGCCTTCCTCTACGATCTGCTGGGCGCCTCGCAGGAGCACCGCATCAAGCCCAAGAAGTTCGCGCAGACCGACATCGACGAGGTCATCATCGGCCACACCAACGAAGCCGAGTACAAGCGCCTCTTGAACAACGAGTTCATGGAGGCCTTGCGCGACCGCACGATCAAGATCGACATCCCGTACATCACGCGCCTGGGCGACGAGATCCGTATCTACGAGAAGGACTTCAACCAGGAGAAGGTGCGCGGCAAGCACATCGCGCCGCACACGCTCGAGGTCGCCTCGATGTGGGCCGTGCTCTCGCGCCTGGAAGAGCCGAAGAAGCACAACCTGGCCACGCTGCAGAAGATGAAGCTCTACGACGGCAAGGTGCTGCCCGGCTACACCCAGGACACCGTCAAGGAGCTGCGCAAGGAGAGCAAGCGCGAGGGCATGGAAGGCATCAGCCCGCGCTACGTGCAGGACAAGATCTCGAACGCGCTCGTCAGCGACGTCGGCGAGGGCACGATCAACCCGTTCATGGTGCTGAACGAGCTCGAGAAGGGGCTGACGCACCACTCGCTGATCACCGGCGAAGAGATGCGCAAGCGCTACCGCGATCTCATCGGCGTGGTGAAGCGCGAGTACGAAGAGATCGTCAAGAACGAGGTCCAGCGCGCGATCAGCGCGGACGAAGAGGCGATCAGCAAGCTTGCCGCGAACTACATCGACAACATCAAGGCCTACACGCTCAAAGAGAAGGTCAAGAACCGCTACACCGGGCAGGACGAAGAGCCCGATGAGCGCTTGATGCGTTCGATCGAGGAGAAGATCGACATCCCGGAGAATCGTAAGGACGACTTCCGGCGTGAGATCATGAACTTCATCGGCGCCAAGGCCGTCGAGGGCAAGAAGTTCGACTGGCAGACCAACGACCGCCTGCGCCGCGCGCTCGAGCTCAAGCTGTTAGAGGATCAGAAGGACAGCATCAAGCTCAAGACGCTGGTCAGCGCTGTGGTCGACAAAGAGACCCAGGAAAAGATCGACATCATCAAGGCGCGCCTGATCCGCTACTTCGGCTACAACGAGGTCAGCGCCACGGACGTCTTGAACTACGTGGCCTCGATCTTCGCGCGCGGCGACGCCAAGAGCTGACTTCTGTTAGCCTCCACCGGCGATGCGTGGTGCGCCGGTGGTGTTGTTGGTGGCGGCAGCCTTTGCGGGCTGTCGCCCGGTCCTGCTCGCCTCGGCACAGCTCTCGTTGGCCTTCGGCCTGTGAAGGTCGCTCCGGGGCTTGGCACGATGGCTGCTACTGCCGGCGGCGGAGGTTCTGAAGCGATGAAATATGCCGCTCTTATTCTGGCTTCACTGGCTCTCACTGCCTGCCCCAAGAAGGAGGAGGCCCTCACCTTGAGCGAGGCTCGCTCGGCTCTGGAGGAGGCAGGAGCGGCCTCGTCGGCAGAGAGTCTGACGGCTGCAAGTGTCGATATTTCGACGAGTTTCACGCTGGGCGCCGCCGTCGAACAGGCGGCCGAAGAGATCCGGACCTTCATCCAGAGTCAGCTCCCCTGTGCCGATATTTCGCTCAGCGGGCACACCCTGACCATCGAGTACGGCGTGAACGCAGGCAGCTGTCTGTACCGTGGACACGAGTTCTCGGGGTCCCACTCGATTACCGTCACACGCAACGGCGACGGGCAGGTCATCGTCGACCACGAGTGGACGGACTTCTCGAATGGCGTGGTCGAGGTCGACGGCACGGCTCACGTGACCTGGGACTTCGACGCCGAGAGCCGCCGCGTCGAGCACCTCACCAACTGGACCCACCTCGCCTCGGGACGCACCGGTCAGGGCAGCGGCGACCGGACGCAGACGTTACTCGACGGTGGATTGGCCGAGGGCATTCGCGTCGACGGCACGCGCAGCTGGAAGGGCCAGCGCGGACAGTGGGATCTCGGCATCGACGGCGTGGAATGGCGCTGGGCGGATCCGATCCCGCAAGCGGGGACTTATTCGCTCAGCACGCCCTTCGACAAGACGGTCAGCATGTCGTTTTCACGCATCGACGAGGACAGCATCATGGTCACCGTCGCGGGACCGAAGAAGAGCTTCTCGTTCAGCGTTTCCAAGCTCGGCGTCGTCAGCGACACTTAGCGTCGGATGAAGCGAAGGTGGCCGCTCTGGACGCTGCTGGCCGTCGGCCTGCACGCGTTGCCGCTCGCGTTCCTGCGCAAGCTCGGCCGCGACTACGCTCCCGATTGGCGCGAGTCGGAGACGGATCTCGAGGTCGACGTCGAGGTTGCCACCCCGGCGTCGGCCGCCTCCGAGCCGGCGCCTGGTGAGCCCACGCCCGCGCTGGCGGCGCTGGCGCGACCACGCGCGCAGCCGAGCCAGAGCGCGGACCTACCCGCCGAGCGCGTGGAGGAGGGCTCCACGACGCTGGAGCCCGCCACGCCGGAGCAACCAGCGCTGGCAGCCGAGGCGCCGCGGGCCGAAGGCCTCTCGCTCGCCGCGCTCGGAGTCGGAGATCGCAACCCGTTCGTCGGTAGCGATCTCGCGCGCCCCAAGCCGAAACCGGTCGCCGAGCGGCCGTCACCCGCGGCGCGGCTCGAGCGCTCGCTGGCAGACGCTCAACTGCGCGCCGACCACGCGCGCAGCCTCGGTCCAGCGGGGCCGGTGCTGAGCGCCCTCGTCAAGTGGACGCGCAACAGCGAGGCGCCCGCCAACTCCACTGCGGTCTTCAGCTGTGTGGCTGACGCCAGCGGCAAGCTCATCGGCGTCGAGCTCGTCGAGTCCAGCACCGATCCGATGCCCTGGCGGCGCATCGGGCGGCGCGTGCTGGCGGCGCTGGCTGCCGAGGTCCTGCGTCTACCCAAGACGGGGCAGGGCGCCAGCTTCCGGATCCGAGTGAACAGTCGTCAAACGCTGCCGAGTGGTGCCGACCCCGGGCTCGACGTGACCGTGCTCGGCATCCCAGTGCAGCACGGCGACGGCGAGAAGTCGGGGCGGATCGACATTCTGGATCCGATCCCCAAGCTGACGGTGACGACGACGACGCTACCTTCGGGGCAGACGATCGACTTGCCGACCCTGAGCCTGGGCAACATTCTCAACATCGCCGTCGACCCGGTCGACATCGGCGCTCCCGCCCAGCGCGTGGTGCACGCACACGTCGAGAGCATGACGATTGCCGACTGACTACTGGATGCCGTATTCGCGCAACCGGCGATAGAACGTACGGCGCGGGATACCGGAGAGCTCGGCGGCCTTGACCCGATTCCAGTTACAGGCCCGCAGCGCCTCGATGATCTTTTCCCGCTCGTCGCGGCGGTGCTCGGAGATGGTGCCCTTCTTCTTGATCGTCGGGCGCTCGTGACGCGACGGAGCCGGCTCCGGCCTTGGCCGTAGCTCGCGTGGTTCGGGGGCGAGGACGATCTCCTCGGGCGCGCCTGGCTCCCAGCCGTCGGGCAGCTCGAAGTCCTCCGGCAGGAGATCGGGCGCCTCGCTCATCACCCAGGCGTTGAGCAGGACGTTTTCCAGCTGGCGTACGTTGCCGGGCCAGTCGTAGTCGCTGAGACGCCGCTGGGCCTCGCGGGTGAGCGCGCCCTTCTCGCGCTTGTAGCGCGCGGCGAAGATGCCCAAGAAGTGATCGACGAGCTGCGGGATGTCTTCGCGCCTCTCGCGCAGCGCCGGCAGGCGCACCTCGACCACGTGGATGCGGTAGTAGAGGTCCTCGCGGAAGCGCCCGTCCTTGACCATCTCGCCGAGGTCGCGGTTCGTGGCGAAGATGAGCCGCACATCGACCGACTCCTCGTTGGCGCCGCCGACGGGTCGCACCTTGCGTTCCTGCAGCACACGCAGCAGGCCGGCCTGCATCTTGGTTGGCATCTCGCCGATCTCGTCGAGCAAGATCGTGCCGCCGTCGCAGTCGCGGAAGATACCCTTGCGCTCGCGATCGGCACCGGTGAAGGCGCCGCGCACGTGGCCGAAGAGCTCGCTCTCGAGCAGGTTCTCCGGGATCGCGCCGCAGTTGACCCCCAGCATCTTGGCCTTGGCCCGGGGCGACGCCTCGTGCACCGCGCGCGCCACCATCTCTTTGCCGGTGCCGCACTCGCCGGTGATCAGCACCGGCACGTCGGTGTCCTTGATGCGATCGATCAGCGCGTAAACCTTGCGCATGGCCGAGCTCGTGCCGACCAGGCCCTGATAGCCGAAGTGGCCGTACAGCGTCTCGCGCGCGTCGCGCAGCTTCTGCCGCGTGCGGCGTAGCTGTTCGGTGCGGTCGCCCAGGAGCTCGCGCAGCCGCGCCTGGGCTTCTTCCAGGCTGGCGTTGGCGGTCGCGAGCTCGTCGGCGCGGCGCTTGTTCTCGCCGATCAGGCGGGCGTTTTCCAGCGCCACGGCGACCTGGTCGGCGAACGCACGCAGTGTGGGCAGCTCGCGCTCGAACTGCGCGCCACGCCTGGCGCGCGTCTCGAGGTAGAGCGCACCGATGGCCTGGCCGCCCGGCGAGGTGATTGGCACGCAGGCCACCGACTCGAGTGACATCTGATGCACGGAGGTGAAGCTCGCCATGTCGACGTTGCCGCGCACGTCCACGGAGACGAAGGCCTCACCGGTCTTGAGCACGCGCCGAGCGATCGAGCGCGAAAATTCCTCGTGCGCCTCGTCACCCTCGCGCGTACGCGAGGTGTGCACCGTGAGCGTACCGTCGGGCTGCTCGAGCAGCACGAAGCCGCGCTCGGCGCGCGAGAGCTCCACGGCGTACTCCGTGACGCGCGCGGTCAGACGTCCGACGTCGAGCTCGGAGGCGAGCTCGCTGTTCACCTCCAGGATGCGCGACAGCTTTTGCTCGAGCGGTGTGGCGCTGAGCTGCGAGATGCTGGTCGTGCCCGAGCCGATCAGCGTCGGCGTCTGCGACACCACCCCCGGCAGCAGCGAGGCGCTGAAGGGCATGAACTCGGTGGCGGCGACGCCGAGGGCCGTTGGCACGGCCGCGCGCAGCTGGCGGCGGCGCGGATCGTTCCAGTACACCTCGCGCAGGTCTCGCGGTAGGCGCGCGCCGATCTCTTCGAGCACGGCCAGCGCCTCTTCGCGATCGCGGCGCGCCATGAACGGCTGGCCCGAGGCCTCCACCAGCTCGGCGCGGAGCTCGAGCGTGCGCCAGACCCACTCGCGCTTGCCCGCTTCGCGCGCGGCAGCGAGGGCCTGGTCGAGAGCGCTCCGGGCCTCGCTCTCGTCACCGGAGAGCTCGGCGACGCGCGCTCCAGCCAGGAGCAGCAAGGCGCGGTGCGCGTTCGAGTCCTTGAGCTCGTCCTTCGCCACGTTGAGGCGCTGGCGCAGCGCTGCCAGGTCCGGACGTTGTGCGCGCGCGCCGACCAACACGGCCTCGAGCCTGGACTCGGCGGAGTCGAGCCCACGACCGAGCGCTTCGAAGGCGGCCGCGCAGGTGTCATAAGCTTCCACCGCCTGCTCCAGCTGCCCCTGACGGGCGAGCAGATCCGCTTGCAGGCCCGAGAGCTGCGCGCGCATGACCGGAGGCAGCTCCGCGCGATCCTGCTCCAGCGCCTCGATGCTGGCGTGCGCTCGCGCCAGGCGCCCGAGGTAGAGATCGGCGTTGGCGAGATTGAGCAGCGCCTGACGCATCGTGAGCCGGCGCCCCGAGCGGCGTCCCATGTCGACGGCTGCCTCGTAGCCGTCGATCGCGCGCGCGGTGTCGCCGTGGATCATGGCCAGAGCGCCCAGGTTGAGCTGCACGGTGGCGAGCATGCCGGCGTCACTGGCGCGCTCGGCGGCGTCGCTCGCCCGCTGGTAGACCTTGCCGGCCTCTTCGTTGCGCTCGGCGCGCTGGTGGGCCAGCGCCAGCGAGGTCAGTGCCACCGACTCGACGCGTGGCGAGCCCGCGCTTTCGGCGGCTTTGACGGCGCGTTCGAGCTCGGGCGTGGCCTCCTCGTCCTTGCCACTCAGCGCCAGCGCGAGGCCGCGGTAAGCGAGCGCCTCGGCGCCCAGCGCGCCGTCCTCACCGAGCGGCGCCAGCACCTCGAGCGCACGCGAGTAGTCACCCACTCCGACATGGGTGCGTCCCAGGTAGAGGGCGTGCTGGCGGCGCTCGTCGTCGCTCGCGCCGCCGAGCTCGATGCTGCGCAGACGGTCGAGCGCCACGGCCGCGTCGCCCAGGCCGATTTCGAGCCGCGCGAAGGCGACCGCCAGCCCGACCTTGCGTGGGCCTGCATCGGTCACGGTCTCCAGGGCGGCCTTGGCCTCGGTGAAGCGCCCGTGGTCGAGGAAGTAGACGGCGCGCTCGAGCGCATCCTCGGGCAGCGAGAGCTGCACGTCCACGCCCGACAACTTGCGCTCGATGTCGCTGGTGGACGCCACCGCGTCGCTGGAGATCAGCCGTACGAGCCGGCGTAGCTCACCAGGCCGCCTGGCGGAGATCTCGACCACACGCTTCAGCATGCCGTCGGTCAATGACGGCACCGCGCGGCGCA
>DATLIL010000511.1:0-2834 GCA_035539475.1 Polyangiaceae bacterium | reverse complement strand
CGCCGAGCTCAAGACCGGCGCCGCCTTCAATGTCATTCCCAGCAGCGCCAGCCTGGTCGTTTCGGCGCGGCCGGCGCCGGGCGTGGCCTTGTCTGCCGTACGCGCCGAGCTCGAGAGCGCGATCCACGCCGCCAGTGAGGGAGCGGAGGTCCTCGTGCACACGGCGCATCCGAGCTTTGCCATGCGCGCGCCGGAGGCGTTGGGCGCCTACCTGGGCGGCGCGCCCGAGCTCGCCTTCGTGCCTTTCTGGACGGAGGCGGCGCTGTTCACCGAGCGCGGCGTGAACGCGGTGGTGTTCGGCCCGGGCGACATCGACCAGGCGCACGCGGCCGACGAGTCGATCGATCGGAAGAAACTCGCAGAAGCGCAGGCACTGTTCACCCGACTGCTACGCGCTCGCGCCTGAGAACGTCTCGCCACAGGCACGGTGTGACTGCGCTGCCACTGCTGCCGTTGACACCGGTCGACGATCGCGGCACAAAACGCTTGGCTCGCGGCTTGCAGTCGGCGCAGGTGGAGCATGAAACGAACACTTTCTTGGGTGGCGCTGACTGGGCTGTGCCTGGCGGCTTGTGGTGGGACCTCACACGAGAGCGATCCGGATCCGTCGAGCTCGGCGGGCGATGGCGGCATGCCGGCTTCGGCCGGGACGGCCGGCACCCTTGCGCATGCCGGTGATACGGGCAGCGACGATGGCGGAGCTCCGTCCGCGGGGGTAGGCGGCCAAGGCGGCGCCAGCGATGCGGGCGCGGGCGCAGGCGGCGCCAGTGAAGGCGGTGGCGGCGGCAATGGCGAAGCCGGCGCAGGCGGCAGCGAGGACGGCGGAGCAGCCGGCGCAGGCGGAGAAGCTCCCTGCAACGATCTCGAGCTCATCGACCATGTTGCTCCGTGCACTCCGTTCACGGCAGCGCCAGCGGAAACGGGCGGAGACATCGTCGACGGCGTCTACGAGCTGCTCTCGTGGGAGGCCATGTTCTGTCTCGCCGGCCTGGCGCAAACCGTCCGGGTCACCCAAACGGCAGCAAACACCTACGAGCTCGAGACCGTTGCCACCCTGGGCGGCGGCATACGAGCCAACGCGGATTTCGTGACCGACGGAACGACGCTGATCGACACATCGACCTGTGGAACCGAGGACGACCTGGTGCAGGAGTGGACGTACTCGGCTTACCAGGCAGAGAGCTCGGACTACCTGCGCCTCTCGAGCCCGGCCAGCGTCTTCGTCTTTCAGCGCGTCGCCGACTGAGGGGTGAGCTAAAGTCCTCGCTCATCATGAGCCTCGTGTTTCGCTGGAGCTTTCCGACGTTGGTCGGCCTGTCGTGTCTGGCTTGTTACGGTGCCACGATCGACGACGACGATGAAACCACCGGCGGCAGCGCGGGCAGCGCTGGCTCGGAGGCACGAGGAGGAACCGCGTCGGGCTCGGGCGGCACGGCAGGCAGCGTCAGCCAGGGCGGAGCGGTGTCGCGAGGAGGAGCACCAGCTGGCGGGAGTCCGACCGGCGGGAGCCCCAGCGGCGGCAGCGCGGGCACGGCGCAGTGCAACGATCTCGAGCTCATCGGCCTCACTGCCATCTGTTCGCCACCCGGTGAGCTCCCCGCACTTACTGGGGGCCAGATCACCGACGGCTTGTACTTGCTGCTCGGTTACACCGCAGCGTCCTGCGACTACGTGCTCGAAGAGACGCTGCGGATCACACGGACGTCGGACAGCACCTATGACGTCGAGGTCGTGGCCGCGGTCGACGCCGCGGGCCTCACCGTGAACGCCAACGCCGTCTTCGTCACGAGCGGAACGACTCTGACCTCGAGCCTCACCTGCGGTGGTGAGGGCGAGCCCCAACAATCGAGCTATTCCATGGTCCAGACCGTCGACAGCGCGCACCTGGTCGTGTCGGACGAGGACGGCGTCTACACGTACCAGCGCTTCGGTGACTGACCGCGACTAGCCCGCCAGCACGGCATCGAAGGCGGCGCGAACGTCCGCCGTCACCTCGCGGTAACGGGTCAGGAGCTGAAGATCTGCGGCTTCGCTGGGCAGGTCGCGGTAGCCCATGCGCCGGGCCAGCAGCGGGAGCTTGGGGCCGCCGGGCTCGATCACCGAGGAACCGGCGCCGCGCAGCACGTGCATGCGCTGCTCGAGCAAGCGCAGGAAGCGATAGCCCTCGCGCAGAGCCTCGAAGGGCTGTCGCTCGAGATAACCGACGCGAAACAGGGTCTCGAGCGCATCGGCCGTATCGGTCGTGCGCACGCGCGGATCCGAGCCGTGGCGCATCTGCAGGTACTGCACGGCGAACTCGACGTCGAGCAAACCGCCCCTACCCGTCTTGGGGTCGAGGCGATCGTCGCGTTCACGAGCGAGCTCGTGCTCCATGCGCTCACGCAGGCGGCGGATCTCACCGGCGTCGGGCGCTGCACCCTCGTAGGCCGCCCGACGGGCCACGTTGATGGCGCGCTCACCGAGCGTGCGGTCACCGGCGCAGACGCGGGCGCGAAGCAGCGCCTGCCGCTCCCAGGCCGCTCCGCGCGGCTGCACCGAGTCAGGGGCGCCATCGCTGAGAGAAACCGCGTGATAGCGCGCGAAGGCCTCGAGCGATGACACCAGCATGCCCTGAGACCCCGACGGCCGCAGGCGCGTGTCGAGCTCGTAGCCCGGACCGGCGACGCTCGGTTCGGAGACCAGACGGATCACCCGCTGAGCCACGCGGGCAAACCAGACGCCAGCCTCTTCCGGCCGCGGCGCGGCGCCCGGGTCGTAGATGAAGATGACGTCCAGGTCCGAGCCGTAACCGATGTCGCGACCGCCGAGCTTGCCCATGGCGATCACGCACAGCC
>DATLIL010000510.1:0-2430 GCA_035539475.1 Polyangiaceae bacterium | reverse complement strand
ACGGCGGTGCCGTTGGTGACGACGGCGACGAGGTTCTGGCGCGCGGTGTAGAGGCCGATCTTGTCTTTATCGCTCGCGATCTCGCGGCAGGGCGCGGCCACCCCCGGCGTGTAGGCCAGCGACAGGTCGAGCTGCGAGGCCACCGGTTTCGTCCAAACGACCTCGACCTTTCCGGGCCTGCCCCGCGAGTGGTAGCGGAGCGCGTCGTCGTGTTTGCTCATTGGGGCGTCCAGTCTACAAGCTGCTTGCAAGCCGGCGTAGTGCTATTAGCCGGGTCCGTGAACGAGCTCAGTATCCAGCTCGAGAGGCTCGCTCTCCGTGCGGTGCGCCGGACGTACGACGATCTGAACGGCACCCTTTTCGGATGGAAGCTCCGCGCGCCGAGCATCGAGCTCGCCGACGCCGAGTCGCGCCTCGGCCGCTGGAACGGACCGGTGCGCACGATCGAGATTTCACGCAAGCTCTTCACCGAGCATGGCTGGGGCGTCTTGATCGAGGTGCTCAAGCACGAGATGGCGCACCAGTTCGTCGACGAGGTGCTGCGCGTGCACGACGAGCCCGACCACGGGCCGGCGTACCAGAAGGTCTGCGCCGAGCGCGGCATCGACGGCCGCGCCGCTGGCCTTCCTTTGGCGCCGGGCGGCGCCGAAGAAGAGCAGGTTTTGTCGCGCATCCAGAAGCTTCTGGCGCTGGCCGAGAGCAAGAACGAGCACGAGGCTCAGGCTGCGGCGAGCGCGGCCCAGCGCTTGATGCTGAAATACAACATCGAGAGCGTGCTGCGCGGCGGCGCTCACGCCTACGGCTACAAGCACCTGGGCAAACCCTCCGGACGCATCGGAGCGAGCCCGCGGCTCCTGGCCTCGATCCTCAGCGACTTCTACTTCGTCGAGGTGATCTGGGTGCCGGTTTGGCGGCCGCTCGAGGGCAAGCGCGGCAGCGTGCTCGAGGTCTGCGGCACGCGTCACAACCTGGAGCTCGCGGAGTACGTGTACGCCTTCTTGACCCAGACGGCCGAGCGGCTCTGGCGTGAGTACAAGAAGAAGGAAGGCGTGGGCGCCGCGCACAATCACGAGGCCTACCTCGCCGGCGTGATGGCCGGCTTCCGCGACCGGCTCGAGCGCGAGCGCGAGCGCAGCAAGAGCGAGGGCCTCGTCTGGGTCGGCGACGGTGAGCTCCACGACTTCTATCGCGCACGCCATCCGTCCATCCGCTGGACACGGATCGCCGCGCGACGTGTGGGCGACGCCTACACGCGCGGCCGAGAAGCCGGACGTGGCATCGTGCTGCACCGCGGGGTAGGCTCCGGTGCGGCCGGCGGGCCGCCGCGCCTGCTGCCCGGCAAGCGCTGACGGGCCCCGGCGGCTCGACTAGCCTCGCCCTGCCGAGCAAAATGGTCAGCCCCGCACAGGGATTAAGGTTTTGAGCGAGGACGTCAGCATCATCGAAGAAGACGACGGCGAGGCCGAGCGAGGCGCCGAGCTGATCGGGACGATCGTGGCCGGCCGCTACCGGCTGGAGCGCCTCCTGGGCGCCGGCGGCATGGGCTCGGTCTACCGCGGCGAGCACGTCCACATGAAGAAGCCGGTCGCGGTCAAGGTGCTGCACCGGGAGATGACGGCCCTGCCCGAGATGGTGGCCCGCTTCGAGCGCGAGGCCGTGGCGGCCGGGCGCATCGAGCACCCCAACGTGGTCACCGCCAGCGACTTTGGACGGCTGGACGACGGCTCCTTCTTCCTGGTGCTCGAGTTCGTGGAGGGCACGCCGCTGGCCAAGGTGCTCGACAAGGAGCACGTGCTGCCTCCGGAACGCGCGCTGCATATCACGCGCCAGATCGCCGACGCGCTCGGCGCCGCGCACGCCCTGCGCATCGTTCATCGCGACCTCAAGCCCGACAACATCATGCTGGTCGATCGCGAGAACTATCGCGACTTCGTCAAGGTGCTCGACTTCGGCATCGCCAAGGTCCGCATGCAGGACGAGACCGGCAAGACGCAGCAGCTCACGCAGCTCGGCACCGTCTTCGGCACGCCCGAGTACATGTCGCCCGAACAGGCGCGCGGCAATCCCGTGGACGGTCGCGGCGATCTCTACGCGCTCGGCGTGATGCTGTACGAGATGCTGGCCGGCAAGACACCGTTCAAGGCAGACGATCTGATCGTCGTCTTGACCCGTCACATCACCGAGCCGCCGCCGCCGCTCTCGGAAAAGATCCCGGGCCCGGTGCGCGAGCTCGTGATGAAGCTGCTCGAGAAGTCGCCGGACGATCGCTTCCAGACGGCGCGCGATCTCGTCGTGCGCATCGATCAGCTGATCGGACCGTCGACTCCGCCCCCGTCCAGCTTGCTCAAGCCGCGCGCGGCGAGCAGCCCCGAGCTCGCGCTCACGGAGCAGCACCCGCCGGCGAGTGCCGTGAGGGCGATCGCCCAGAGC
>DATLIL010000509.1:0-4423 GCA_035539475.1 Polyangiaceae bacterium | reverse complement strand
AAGGGTGAGGTCGCCGAGCTCAACAAGCAGCTCGAGGCGCTCGAGGTCGAGGTCCGCGCCGCGCGCGCCGCGCAACCCGCGGGTCCAGCCGGGAGCGCCGCAGCCGGAGAAGGCCTGCCGGCGCTGCTCGCGGCCGATCGCACCCGCGCAGCCGATCTCCACGCCAAGTCCACGGCGCTACGCGAGCAGGTCCGCGCGCAGCAGCTCACCTTCGCCAAGGACGCCTTCGTGCGCGCGGACAAGCGCCTGACGCGCCTACTGCGCCGTGCCCGCCTCGGCCGCATCGAAACGGTGCTGGGCAAGAAGCGCGCGCTCGAGGTCGAGATCGAGGCGCTGAGCCAGGGCCTCTTGCCGCAGACCATCGTCGATTCGCTCGACGCCGCTCGCTACCTCCAGGACGACGAGGAGTACTGGCCGTTCGAGGGCGAGGATTGGGCCGACGAGTACGTCGGCGGCGAAGGCTTGCGCTAACCGCCGCAGGCTGCAGGGTCAGGCAACTCGCACGACCAGTTGCCGCCGCCGTGGTTGGTGCAGGTAGCCGGGGGGAGACACGGCGGGCCTTGACGACGATCGCAGGCCTCGCCGTCGGCCACGGGCACCTGGCAGGTGTGCTCGAGCTCGCCGATCTCGTCCTCGGTCACGGGCGGAAAGCAAACTAGACCCGAGTCACAACGATAGACCTGATCGTCGACCTCTCCGCACGGCTCACCCTCGCCCGCCGAGAGCGCGGGCTCACAGCTGCCTTCGGCACAGAAGAGACCCAGCGCGTGTTCGCAATCGGGGCCCATCTCCGCGTCGCAGCTCTCGCCTTGCTCGTTGACGTTGGGCACGCACACCGCCTCTTCCGCGTTGGCACCGATGCAGGAGCTGCCGGGCGCGCAGATGTCGCCGGTGCAAGGCTCGCCGGGTTCGACGTAGGCCTCGCAGGTCTTCGACACCGGATGACAGTAGAGGCCGGCGAAGCCGCATTGTGGCGTCGCGCGGCAGGCGTCGCCGAGCGCGAGCCGGGGCGAGCAGGTGCCGCACGTCTCAGGGCTCGGCTGGCAGAAGCCACTCTGGCACTGCGCGCTCACGCCGCATTCGGCGCCGTCTTCCAGCTCGCCGAAGACGTCCGAGCAGCCGGCGAGCATGCCCGGCGTGTCGTAGTCGGAGCACGCCGCTTCGTCGTTCGTCGTGGCGCACTGGGCGACGGTCTCGCGCGTGGCGCCGGACGTCGCGGCCGCGAGCGCCTTCAAGCATTCTTCCTGAAACCGCTCGATGCAGGCGTCGAGCGTTCCGAACAGGCTGGTGGCCTCCCCTGCGCGGCACTCCTCACGCTTGGAGCAGTGCGCGGTCGCGAAGTTCTTGCACTCTTCCAGCCCGTCGCGGGACGTGCTGGCGCTCTGCGTGCCCTCGCTCTTGCCGCAGCTCCAGAGCAGGAGCAGCGCGATCAGCCAGGGTCGTTCGAGCGTTGATTTCCAGTCGAGCATGGGTTCGACCGGCAACCTTAGCAGATAGACTCAGCCTTTGGTCTGGGCGGCGACGGCGGCCGCGGCCTTCTCGGCAGCCTCGGCGTCCCCCAGGTAGTAGCGCGGTTTTACCGGCTTGAGCTTGTCGTCGAGCTCGTAGATCAGCGGGATGCCGGTCGGGATGTTGAGGTCGACGATGTCCGCTTCGCTCAGGTTCTCGAGGTGCTTGACCAGCGCGCGCAGACTGTTGCCGTGCGCGGTGATGAGCACGCGCTCGCCGCGGCGAATGGCCGGGGCGATCTCCGCCTCCCAGTAGGGCAAGAAGCGATTGACGGTGTCCTTGAGGCACTCCGTGCGCGGAAGCTCGTTCGGGCGCAGCTTGCGGTAGCGCGGATCTTTGCCCGGGAAGTACTCGTTGTTCTCGTCCAGCGCCGGCGGTTGAACGTCGTAGCTGCGGCGCCAGATCTTGACCTGCTCGTCACCGTGACGGGCCGCGACCTCGGCCTTGTTCAGACCCTGCAGCGCGCCGTACATGCGCTCGTTGACACGCCAGCTGCGGTACACGGGCACCCACATCTGATCGAGCTCTTCGAGCGCGATCCACAGCGTCTTGATCGCGCGCTTGAGCACGGAGGTGTAGGCGACGTCGAAGGCGAAGCCTTCTTGCTTCAGCAGCTTGCCCGCGTGCTTCGCCTCTTCGATGCCAGCTTCGCTGAGCGGGACGTCTACCCAACCCGTGAAGCGGTTCTCGAGATTCCACTGGCTCTGGCCGTGGCGAAGCAGAACGAGTTTGTGCATGGCACGTGCCCTGTCAGCTGGAGAAAGGTAGGAACACGCTGAGCCCGCCCATGGCGGAGATGTCGTTCACGATCTTCTCCACACCCAGCTGGACGCGCTGCTGCGCGCGCACGTGATCGCGCACATCGAGCCGGAGCGCAAGCCACTCGTTGAAGTAAAACTTCATGCCAAAGCCGCCGGATCCAGTGAGACCGAGATCCCCGGGCTCGACCGTCGCTCCAGCGCCCAGCGACAGGTAGAAATCGTAGCGGCTGATACCGCCGCCCATCCAGCGCACTTTGCCGTAAGCCAGCGACCAGACGAGGTGCCCGAGGAAAAACTGTATTGGGTTACTTTCGGACTCGACGATGTCGACCAGACCTTGCTGGCGCTCGTCGATGGCCTCGAGCAGAGCGAACTTCTGCCGGGTGCGGGTGTACGAGGCCTCGAGCCCGAGATCTTCCGTGAAGTGGAAGGTATAGGCGCCGCCGTAGATCGGCGCGCCGTCGGAAATGTCACCGGCGAACCAGCCGCCCATCGCGCTGATCTCGTGGCGCAGCGACTTCCTGAAAAGTCGAGGCACGACGCCGCGGTAGGCGCGCTGGCCGATGAGCTGTTGCTTGAGGGCCTCGTCGACGCACTGCGCTCGCGCCGACGACGGCGCCACGAGGAGCGAGAAGGCGGCGAGCAGTGCCGCCAGAAGCAGAGACCCGAACCGCACGGTCAACTGGGCCAAGGGATTATCAGACCTTTCGCGGAACGTCGCCCATTTTCGGGCCGCAGCGGCCCCCCGGTTCCGGCGGGGGCGCCTCCGGAGTAGCCTCGGCGCATGCACGCTCAGGGCGTTTGGCCCTGGATCATCGCGACCTTCGCTGCCCTGGTACCGGCTACGAACGCGCTGGCTGCCGAAACCGGTGCCTGCTCACCCTCGAGTGGGGCCGCCCTTGCCCAGCTCGGCTGCGAGGTGGCGACGGCGCTCGGGAGCAAGGCCGAGGCGGCACTCGTGGTCGCGGCTCCCCTGGGCACGGAGCTCGAACCGCGGGACCCGGAGCGGCTCACTAGCCGGCTGGCGAGCCTGGTCGCCGGAGCGCTCGGCAAGGGCGCCGCATTCGAGGCAAGGCCCATGACGCTGGCGGAGGCGCGGAGTCGGGCCAGTGCGCGACGCACAGGTGGTCTCGTTCACCTCAATGTGCGACTCGCCCGCGATCACCTGGAAGTCACTGCCGAGCTCTACGATCCACCGGGTCGCTTCTGGCAGCGCGTCAAGAATCCCAGCCCCGGGGTGAGGGCTCACTCCTTTGCGACCCGGCCGCTCGACGCCGAGATCCGCTCGTTCTTGCCCCCGGTCCCCTTGATCGCACGGCGCACCGAGCGCGTGAGCGGCAGCGACGCGGACGTGATCGCGCTGGCGTGTGGCGACACCGACGGCGACGCTTCGAGTGAGCTCGTCGTCGTTGGCCGCCGGCGCATCAGCGTCGGACGCGTGCGAAGCGGTCAGCTCGTGGTCGAGCGCAGCGCCGGGTGGAACGAGCTCGCCCAGATCGCGCCGTCACCCTGGCGTGAACCTGTCGGCAGCGCCTGGATCGCAAAGCCCGGCGCGATCGAAGTAGGCTCGACCGATCGCGCGGAGGCGGTGCGCCTCGACGCCACCCTGACCAAGCTGACCAGTCTGGGACGAGCGCTGCCCTGGCCCGGTACGGGTCGCTGCGCGCAGATCGGCGGATTGTCGCTGACGTCCGAGGCCACGCCCTGCACGGCGAAGGCGGCGGAACGCGAAAACGCCGGCGGCAGCGACGCGATCGCAGGCGCCGAGATCGTGTTACCCGACGGCCAGCGTCGCAGTCTGCGCGCGCGACGCAGCAGCACCGACAAGAGCGTCACCGTGAGCGACGACTCGGGCAAGCAGGCGCGGCTGGCGCTGGCCGGGGCGCAGCTCGCGCTCGGCGATCTCGACGGCAACGGCGTGCCGGAGCTCCTGTCCAGCCTCGATACGCTGACACCGGCCGAAGACGCCGTGATCGTTCACAGCTGGGAAGCCGACGACAAGCTCACCGAGCGGCTGCGCATCCCGGTGCCGGCGGGCGTCCGCGCGCTCACGGTCTGTCCGCTGGAAGAAGGCGGCATCGCGCCGATCGCGATCGGCACGGCAGAGGGCCTTTGGATCGTACGCTGAGCCGGCGAGCGCTGTGCGCGCTGCT
>DATLIL010000508.1:0-3230 GCA_035539475.1 Polyangiaceae bacterium | reverse complement strand
AAACCGGCCATGTCGAAGTCGTGCGAGACGATGCGAGAGCCGTGTTTCATCTTCTTGATCTGCGGGACGAGCCTCACGTTGAGCTCCGGCAGCAGGTAGAGCGTGAGCACGTTGGCGGGCCGGAGATCGAGCGTGAAGATGTCCTTTTGCTCGATGCGGACCAGGTGCTAGGCGTCGCAGCGCAGCCACCGACTTGAATCCCTGCTGACTTCCACGATCTCACGGCTTGCGTCGGACGCAGCGCGCCGAGTAGACCTGCGTGGCCTTGATGAGCGGCAGGCGGCGCCGTCGACGGCGTGTTCCCCAACAAAATCCCTCGCAGATCACGACGTACTCCTGGCCATTGCTGTCTTGCTATGTTGGTTTGGCGATGGTGAAGGGCACGCCCGGACGGGCGCCGCAGCAGGAAGTAGAATCGCTTCGTGTGGTCCAGAGTTAGCGGAGCCCTCATCGTCGTTGCGTGCGGCGGCAGTCAGCCCCCCCCGGCGGCGAAGCCGGGCGCCGTCGATCGCTGTCGGGGCGCACCGGCGGCGATCGCCGATCACATTGGCCGGACGCTGGAGCAGAGCGTGCAAGCGGCGGGGAGCCAGGAGGAGGCCGCGGTGGCGTTGCTCGAGCTCACTCCGGAGCAAGAGCGCGGGCGCGAGCTGATGCTGGCCGCGCTGAAGAAGCAGAAGCTCACGCGCGCCGAGTTCGGCCAATGCCTGGAACGAGATGCCGAGGCGTACAAGAGCTTTCAAGGGCGTCTCGAGCACTGGGTCGAGAGCGCGCGCACGCGAGCGCGAATGTTGCCCGAGCTTGCGGCCACCGACGAGGGTTGCCTGCGGCTCTTGCCGCTGACGGTGTCAGCCAAGGAAAATTACGATCTGCCAATCGCGGTGGCGGCGCGAATGGTGCTGCCTTGCGCCGGCAGGGTCAGTGAACGCGAGCTGCGTTGCGCCATCGCGGAGGGGAACATCGCGCACTTCACTGCCTGTCAGCGTGGTGAGCGCGATCCACCGGCAAGCTCGCATTGAATCCGACAAGGCAGCTCACTAGCCTGCCGCCATGAGCCAGAGCAGCGCGACCTACGAGCTCTATTACTGGCCGGGCATTCAGGGACGCGGCGAATTCGTGCGGCTGCTGCTCGAAGACAGCGGCGCCGATTACGTCGACGTGGCGCGGCTCCCGGAGACGAAGGGCGGCGGCGTACGCGCGCTCATACGTTTCTTGAAGGGCAGCGAGTCCGGCGCGCTGCCTTTCGCGCCGCCGTTCTTGAAGGCTGGCGATCTGGTCATCGCGCAGACCGCCAACATCCTCGCCTTTCTCGCGCCGCGCCTTCAGGCCGCGCCCGACTACGAGGCTCAGCGCCTGGACGCTCATCAGATCCAGCTCACCATCGCCGACTTCGTCTCCGAGATTCACGACACCCACCACCCCGTCGGGGTCGGCCTCTACTACGACGACCAGAAGCCAGAGGCCCTGCGACGCTCCGCTCAGTTCGTCGAGAACCGGATCCCCAAGTACCTCGGCTATCTCGAGCACGTGCTCGAGCGCAACACGGCCAGCAAGGGAAGCTGGCTCGTCGGAGGCGACTGCACCTACGTCGACCTGTCCGCGTTCCAGCTGGTCGAGGGCCTGGGGTACGCCTTTCCCAGAGCACTGAAAGCCATCGCCCCGAGCCTGCCCCGGCTGATGGCCCTGCACGAGCGGGTAGCCCAACGCCCGCGCCTTTCTGCCTACCTCGCCTCCCCCCGGCGCATTCCCTTCAACGAACAGGGCATCTTCCGGCACTACCCCGAACTAGACGGGGCCTAAACTCAGCTCTTGTCATCCGCGGAGGGGTGGAGTGGGATCCCCACACCATGCGCCGTCTCTTTCTGGGGTTCGTGTTGCTGATCGCCTGTGGCTCTGCCAAGCCCGCGGAGTCGCCTGACGCCGCTGAGCCGAAGGGCGGCTATGACGACGCCGAGATGGAGGCCGACATGGCGGGCGGCGATCCTGCCGGCGGCGAATCCGCTCCGAGTGAGAAGCCACCGGCAGGGCCTGTCGAGGCCACCGACGCCGACCTGAAGACGATTCTTCAGCTGGTGCTCGATGACGACGCGCTCCAGCCCTACCTGCACCTCGAGGAGCCCGAGCGCATGCCGCTCAAGATCCATGGCGACATGCTGCCGACGGGCCTGGAGCTCACCATGGCTCGAAAACCGGTGCAGTACGTCGACGCAACCGTGGCGGAAGACAAGAAAAAGGCGGTGCTCGTCTTCACCGCGGTCGAGGTCAAAGGCGACCGGGCGAGCATCGCCTACCGCTACGACATCGAGAAGGTGAAGGGCTCCGCTACGGTCGTAAAGAGCGACGGTGCGTGGACGCTGGACAAGAGCCGTATCAGCACACGGGATTACAAGCCGAGCGAGACCAAGTAGGGCGCTGCTCGCCGACACCGGTAGGCAAGCTCCTACCAAAATTCGTGGGCCCCGCGGAATCGTACGCGCGGAGGACCACACATTCCTTATCCTGGCGAAACGCGACGAGTGATTGCCGCTCGTCGCACGAGATGCGGGCGATGGACGAGGACTCAATTCAGTGCCCTCGCTGCGGGCGTGAAACGCTGCGCGGCGGTCATTTCTGCATGGGCTGCGGCACTCGGCTCGAGCCCAAGGGCAGCGCCGAGAGCGGTTCGCAGCCCAAGGTGCCGGCCGTTGCGCCCGCGCCGCCCGACACGAACTGGCTCGCTTCCGATCTGAAGCCTTCGAAGGCCGTTCCGCCACCGCTGCCGCCGACGGCGTCGAAGAAACCGGCCAAGCCTGCGAAGCCCGAGCCTCAGCCGCCGCCCGCAGTCGTTGTGCCCGCACCCGTTGTGAAAGACGAGACCGAGCTGACGGTCGAAGTCATCGACCGCGGTCTCACGGCGATGGAGCCGGAGCGCGTCCCGCCGAGCGCGAAAGAGGAAAAGCAGATGGGCCAGTATTCACGAGACGACGTCGCGAAACGCCTGAAGCTGAAGCAGAACCTGAGCAAGGCCGATCTGACGGGACTCGATCTGTCGGGGATGGTCTTCGACGGGGTCGACCTCAGCCGCGTCGATCTCGACGGCGCCAACCTGGAAGGCGCCAAGCTGCGCGGCACCAACCTGAAGAACGCCAGCCTGCGCGAGGCGCGTCTCGCGGGCGCCGACTTCAGCCACGCCAACTGCGACAAGGCCGACTTCGACGGCGCCAAGCTCGACGCCAGTGAGGCAGGTGCCCGCG
>DATLIL010000507.1:0-2221 GCA_035539475.1 Polyangiaceae bacterium | reverse complement strand
TTGCCGACCGTCAAGTGCCACATCTACACGACCCCGACCCGCGCCATGAAAAACGCCTTTGGCGGCCTGCTCGACAGCAAGAGGCACTACACCCACAGCTGGATTCACCAAACCTTGGTGGACCTGCTGGCGATTCAGAAGGAGATCCACACGGGGCTCTTCGCGATCATGGACGGCACGACCGCCGGAAACGGTCCGGGGCCACGCACGATGATCCCGATCATCAAGAACTGCATGCTGGCGAGCGCCGATCAGGTCGCGATCGACGCCGTCGCGGCCAAGCTGATGGGCTTCGACCCGATGGCCATCGAGTACATCAACCTGGCCCACCGGGACGGTTTGGGCACCGGAGATCCGCGCGACATCGAGCTGGTCGGTGACGACACTTCGGGTCAGAGCTGGGGCTTTTCGGTAGGCGACAACGCGGCCAGTCGCGTCGGCGACGTGCTCTGGTTCGGCCCCTTACGAGGCCTGCAGAAGCTGCTCTTTCACACGCCCCTCGTGCATGCTTTCAGCTTCGGTAGCGAAATTTATCACGACTATTACCGCTGGCCCTTTCGCGACCGCGCCGTTTTCGATGTCTGGCGAAGAGGCACGGAGTGGGGCGAGCTATTCGACTCCTACGCCGGCAATCGCAGCGGCACGGTCTTTGCTCGCGAGTAGACATGGAGCTCGAGCCCGCCGTTACCGAAACGCCAGGCGTCGACCCGGGGCTCGTTCGCATCGTCGAGCGAGCCGTCCCCGGAGCGCGAGTACTGCGCGCCAAGGTGCTCGGAAGCGATGATGCTTCTGCGGGTGAGCAGCCCACCAGCAAAGCCGCGGGTTACGGAATCCCGATTCGCATCGACATCGAAGTGAGCGGGCAGACGAGGCGCGTCGTTCTGCACGGCTCGAGCGCCAACCAGTTCGGCCACGACCGGCGCGCCGATCGCGCAGCCGAGCTGCTGCTGGCGGCGGACACATACGGGTCCATCCCGGCGCACTCGCGCGTCCTGGATGTCGGGGCCTTTCGGCGCGATGGTACGAGCGTATCGCTCATGGACAGCGGCGAGTATTACCTGCTCACGGACTACGTGGCGGGCACGCCCTACGCCGAGGACCTGCGGCGCATCGTCCAAGCCCGTAGCAGCACGCCAGCCGATCTCCAGCGAGTACGCGTGATGGTGGACTACCTGGTCTCACTCCACGCCGAGCGCCCCGAGGTACCGGGAGCCTACCGTCGGTCGCTGCGAGACCTGCTGGGTGGCGGTGAGGGCATCTTCGGCATCGTCGATGCGTACCTGCCCGATACGCCCGGCGCTTCGCCGGCGCAGCTGAGAGAGCTCGAGCAGCGCTGCCTCGACTTTCGCTGGCGCTTGCGGGGTCGCGCCTCGCGACTTGCGCGCATTCACGCGGACTTTCACCCTTTCAACGTGCTGTTCGACGAGCAAGGCACGCTGCGTGTGCTCGACACGAGCCGTGGCTCGCTCGGGGACCCGGCGGACGACGTCGCCTGCATGGCCGTCAACTTCGTGTTCTTCGCGCTCGAAGCTAGCGCCAGCTGGGGGCCCGCCTTCTCGCAGTTGTGGCGCGAGTTTTGGGGCCGCTACCTGGCCAAATCGGGCGACACCGAGCTCCTCGCCGTGGTGGCGCCATTCTTGACCTGGCGCTTGCTCGTTCTCTGCTGCCCGGCCTGGTATCCCCACCTTTCGGGCAACGCCCGTGAGCGCTTGTTCGCCTTGGCAAACGCGGCGCTGCTCGCGGAGCGATTCGACCCCGAGCTCGCCGAACGGGTGTTTGCGTGACCGGCGTCGTGGTGTGGTTCACCGGCCTGCCGGCTTCGGGTAAGTCGACCCTGGCGCGAGTCGTTCAAACGCGCTTGCGCGAGCGAGGTGAGCCGCCTTGTGTGCTCGATGGCGACGTGATGCGCCACCTGCTCGCGCCGCTACTCGGTTACTCGGACCACGAGCGCGACCTGTTCTACGAAGCGCTGGCCGGCTTCGCCGCAGAGCTCGCGAGCCAGGGCCTGACCGTGCTGGTTCCGGCTACGGCCCATCGTCGAGCCTATCGTCGCCGCGCTCGTGAGCTGGCGCCTCGTTTCGTCGAGGTTTGGGTGACCACGCCCCTGGCCGACTGCCGAGCGCGCGACGATAAGGGCCTATACGCCGCGGCCATGGCCGCAGACAGCCCCGGAACCTTGCCCGGCGTCGGCCAGCCGTATGACGCGCCCGAGCATGCCGAG